>NZ_JBSGDP010000048.1:0-47514 GCF_053602435.1 Nocardia sp. NPDC004415 | reverse complement strand
TATACCTAGCCCGCCCCCTAATGGTTGGGGGGGGGGGACTTCGTTATCGTCAGAGCCTCACACACCCAGTTCATCGCAGAGGTCGACGTAGCGCTCGAGGTAATCCGGCGTCGATCGGTGCCTCCCCAGCCCGACGGTGTCGAATTCGTCCGACCCGGCCATGGCGACGATGCCGAGTATTCGCAGCGCGGCATTGACGGTCGAGACGGACCGGATCGCCGCACCGGCAAGGCAGACGGCACCCCACTGGGCACCGACACCCGCCGAGTAGTCCGTGTGGACCACGGCGAAGCTGGGATCGAGCCGTGCCGTGAGGTCGGCGACGATCACCCGTATGACGTCTTCTCCCGGGAAGAGCGCGGGCATCCCGCGCGGCCGCTCCATCTGTCCCGTAACACCGTGCACGGCTTGCCAATACGCGGTGTAGTAGTGCGTCACATGGAGCAGGCTCAGTCCGTCATACAGCGGCACCGGCACCAGGTCCCATCGAGCGGCCGCATCCGTATCGATGGCTTCCGGCACGACAAGCGCTGTGATCGAATGTCCCACGGCTCGAACCTATCGCGCCGGTTCCCGGGTCAGCCGAAGTGTTGCAGGAGGCCGGAGCCGTGTTCGGCGGCGTGGCGGAAGACCTGTTCGAGGGCGGCGTAGTGGTGGCGTAGGTAGTTCAGGGCGTCCTGGCCGTCGCGGGTCCAGATGGCGGGGTATATCCCGGCGCCGTCCATTGTCACGGGGTCGAAGAACAGGGCCAGTTCGTCGAAGGGGAAGCGGGTGAGGGCTTTCGCGGCGGCGGCGACGTCGTCCGGGTGCCACGCGAAGTAGTTGTCGTCGGGGAGCGGGCGGCCGTTGTCGAACAGGCTGACTCCGACGTTCGCCTGGAGCAGCAGGAATTCCAGGCCCGCCCAGGATTTGTCCAGGTAGCCGTCGGGTCCGTTGTCGTGGCGCTCCACGTCGTCGAGGAAGTCGTCCGGCCAGTCCGTCGTCGCCGCAAGCTGTTCCAGCTCCACGGCGCTCACCCTGGTGAACGACATGATCACCCCCATGATGTAACTCCTCTTCCTCCCGTTGAGTGTCCGCCGAAGCTAGCAGCGGGCACCGACACGAGACCTCACTCGTGGGAAGAGGTTTCGTTCCCGGCGCAGGTCAGTGGGGTGTGAGGTCGGCGAGGAACCGGTCGGCTGCGCGGTGTGAGCGCACGCGGACGAAGGTGCGATGCGCGAAGGCCGGGTCGTTCTGGGCGGCGAGGTAGCGGGTTCGGTTGCGGTCGTAGGTCGTCCACGCCCACATGATCACCGACTGTGCGGGCCGCAGCGCGAACAGATTGCGCCAGTTCTCCCGGTTGCCGTTCCACAGTTCCTCGCGGGTGAACGCCCGGCTCACCGAACGCCGGACGATCTGGAACATCACCTGCGCCTTGGGCAGGTCGAACCAGACCACGGTGTCGGCCCGATCCCAGACCAGGAAGCCGAGCTTGCTGTGATACGCGCCGTCGGCCACCCAGCGCTCGGGGGCGATCCGCTCGCTGACCTCGGCCCGGAACTGTTCGGTCGGCAGCGGCGTCCAGTCGGCGCGATGGTGGATGGCGTCGAGTTCGATGTGCGGGATTCCCAGCTGCCGGGAGATCCGCCGGGCCAGCGAGCTCTTCCCCGACCCGGACGTACCGACCACCGATATCCGCCGCGCACTCACCACCCGGCCATTATCCACGGGGACGGGGGCGGCGATTCGGTGTGCTGCGCCGGGATCGGACGGTCTTGCTACCGTGAGATTCCGTTGGAGTTCCACCGTGAGGGGTGTCGGGTGTCGCTGGTCGATTCGGATGCGCGCGGCCTCGAAGAAGTGCTCGCGGGGCTGCGGTGGCGCTTCGCCGGGCGCGACGAGTTCGTGCTGGCGGCCGGTGGGTGGGCGCATCCGGCGGGGGAGTCGAGCGCGCTGATCGTGCTCGACGGCCTGATCCGCGTGGAGGGTCTGGCCGTGCCGGAAGACCTGGCGTGTGGCGATTTCCTGTTCGTCCCCGGCGCGCATCGCTGCGCCGTCCAAGCACTCGCCGACAGCACCGTGCTGCACGTCCGGCTGACCCCGGCCGCCACCGGCAGCGCCATGGCGGCCCTGCCCGAGCGAGTGCTGCTGACCGACTTCGTGCGGCATTCCCCACTGGCCGCGACCATGTTCCGCCACCTCGTACAGGAGTGCGCCGACCCGTTCGGTGTGCAGGGCGACCGCGTCGCCACCCTGATCGCCGCGATGGCCGTGGAGGCCTGGCATGCCCTCGGCTGCGCGCCGAAGCGCTGGCTGCTGCGGGTCGACGAGCCCGGCATCGCGCGGGCAGTGGCCGCCATCCACGCCGACCCCGGCCGGGACTGGACCGTCGAAGCCCTGGCCCGCGTCGCGTTGGCCTCCCGCTCCGGGTTCGCCGCCCGCTTCCAATCAGCCACCGGACGCACCCCCGGCCGCTACCTCACCGAGCTGCGCCTGGACCGCGCCCAGCACGCGCTCGCCGAGACCGACGCCGCCATCGCCACGATCGCCCGTCGCCTCGGCTACCGCTCCGAGACCGCCTTCGGCCGGGCCTTCCGCCGCCATACCGGCCGCACCCCGTCACAGTGGCGGCGCGAAACCGGGACCCCGTCCGGTGAGGCCGCCGAACGGGACCCGCGGGCCGCCGGCTGAGCCGGGGAACCGTCAGCGCCGGGCCAGCGACGCCCGGACGAGCACCCCGCCGAGCACGGCCGCACCGGCCGCGAGCCAGTAGGTGGGGGTCAGGCCGAGGGTGTCGACGCCGCGTCCGCCGACGGCCGAACCCAGGATGATCGCGGTCTGGAACCCGGCGACGACGAGGCCGCTGCCCGCTTCGATCCGGTCGGGAAGCACACGGGATATCCAGACCTGCACCAGATTCAGGATGCCGCCGAAGGCCCCGCCCCAGATCACCACCGCGACATAGGCCAGCGCGGGGACGGCCCCGGAGGCGATGATCGCCGCGAGCGACAGCCCGATGGCGACGGGGACGGCGAGCAGCAGGGTCGCGAGATGCTTGTCGGCCAGCGATCCGAGCACGAAATTGCCGAGCAGACCACCGATTCCGAACAGCGCGAGCAACACCGGGATCGCCGCCGGGCCCGCGCCGAGCAGTTCGGCGAGGGCGGGCCGGATGTAGGTGTATCCGGCGAAATGCCCGCCGATGACCGCCACAATGGCAACCACCCCCAGCGTCACCCCCGGGGCCCGCAGCGCGCTGCCCATCGCGGCGAAACCGATGCCCTCCCTCGGCGCGATCGGCGGCAGGATCAGCCGCACCGTCACCGCGGCGGCGAGCGTCAGCCCCGCCGCCACCACGAACACGACCCGCCAGCCGGCGAAGGTGCTCAGCAGCACGCCCAGCGGGACACCGGCCACCGTCGCCACGGTGGTGCCCGCGTTCACGATCATCATCGCCTTGCCGAGCCGCTCGGCGGGCACCAGCTGCGCCGCGATCACCAGCGCCATCGACCAGTACCCGCCCACGGCCACACCCAGCAGCAGCCGCGCCACCAGCAGCAACCCGATATTCGGCGCCACCGCCACCAGCACATTCGACGCCACCGCCGCGATCGTGAGCCCCAACAGCAGCGTGCGCCGATCCAGCCGCGGGAACACCGCCCCCAACCCGAGCGCCGCCAGCAACGCCGTCACCGCCGTCACACTCACCGAAAGCCCGACGACCCCCTCGCGCACCCCCAGATCCCGCGCGATCGTCGTCAACACCCCCGGCGGCAGGAACTCCGCCGTCACCAGCGAAAAACTGCCGAGAAACATCGTGAGCAACGCAGGCCAGGCCCGCCGTCCCACCACCGGCCCAACACCGGCCGTCAAGGTCGTAGTCATGCCAGATGCAACAACGCCCGGCCCCCACCCGCCCGACCGAAACGCCATGGCGCCCGACCGAAACGCCACGGGTGTCCGTGACTCAGCCGGATGCGTTCACGCCGCGTCGAGCTTCTCGAAGCGAGCGACGAAACGTACTTCCAGGGCATGGGCCAATCGCTCGAGCATGCCGATCGTGGGTGTGCCACCGCCGGATTCGAGGCGCGACACCTCAGGCTGACGCAGGCCCGCGCGTTCGGCCAGCTGCGTCTGGGTGAGTCCGAGTTCCAGTCGTCGTTCCCGGATCGCCTGCGCCAGTTCGATGGCCAGGATCGCCTCAGCGCGTCCCGCCTCGTACTCTCCCGCGTCGAAATCCGGACGGCTCATCCGTTCACGCCGCAGGTCATCCATCGACGGGTGCTCAGTCATGGTCGGTTACCTCCTGTCGAAATCCGTGTGGGCGCGGCCGTGCTCCGCCTCACACACTTTGCGCGCGGCCCGTGCTCGTGCGACTTCCTCAGTCTCGCGCATCCGTGTCTTGTAGAAGACGGTCAGCAACACGACGCGGCGGCCCTCGGCGAGCCAATAGGTGATTCGGACCTGGCGCGGGTGGAGGTGGAATCGTAACTCCCGGACACCCGCGCCGAGATTCCTCGACCACGGCTCGCCGAGCGTGGTCGCGCGCTCGGCGAGCATGCCCACATACACGTCTACCTGGGCGAACTCGCGATGCGTCAACGAGCGAAGCCATCCAGCCACTTCGGGCTCGAGTTCCACCGCGTAGAGGTGCATAGGATTGATCCTATATAAGATCAATCCTATACGGCAAGGTTATTGCCAGCCCGGGCGGACCAGTCCTGATTCGTAGGCGAGGACGACGAGTTGGGTGCGGGCGCGGGCGGCGAGTTTCGTGAGGATGCGGCTGACGTGGGTGCGGGCGGTGGCGGGGCTGAGGTGGAGGCGGGCGGCGATCTCGGCGTTTGTGAGGCCCTCGGCGACGAGGGTCATCACCTCGCGTTCGCGGTCGGTGAGCGCGGCGAGGGCATCCGGGGGTGGCTGTTTGGTGTGGGTGGCGAATTCGGCGAGCAGGCGGCGGGTGACACCGGGGGAGAGCAGGGCCTCGCCCTCGGCGACCACGCGGACCGCGCGCAGCAGATCGGCCGGTTCGGTGTGTTTGACCAGGAAGCCCGAGGCGCCGGCGCGAATCGCCTCGAAGACGTATTCGTCGAGCTCGAAGGTGGTGAGCACGACCACCCGCACCTCGGACAGGTGCGCGTCGTCGGCGATCATCCTGGTGGCGGCGAGGCCGTCGAGGATCGGCATCCGGATGTCCATGAGCACCACGTCGGGCACCAGCGAGCGGGTCATCCGCACGGCCTGTTCGCCGTTGTCGGCCTCGCCGACCACCTCGATGTCGTCCTGCGCGTCGAGCAGGGCCACGAAACCGCCCCGCACCAGCGCCTGGTCGTCGGCGACGAGCACCCGGATCGCGCGGCTCATGCCGTTCCCCTCATCCCGCGGACGTCACGGTCCGCCGAACGCCCGCCCCGGCGGGCATCCGCGGCGGCGCGGGGCAGCGCGATCATGACGGTCGCCTCATGCGGTGGCCTCGCTCTGCCCATCGGACGAGCTCCGCCTGTTCTCGGCCGCCCGCGACTCCGGTGTCCGGGACTCGTGGTCCGGCGCACCCGTCCGAAGCGTCGCAGCGCCGGTGGCGGCGTCGCCGGACGCACTCCTGCCCCGGGCCGGGGCGGAACCCGCTGGTCGCGCGGGCAATCGCGCGGCCACGCGGAACCCTCCGGACGGGCGCGGCCCGGCGGTCAGCGCGCCGCCGAGCGCGTGTGCCCGCTCGCGCATGCCGATGATCCCGTTGCCGCCGGGTCCGGTGCGCACGGTGGTGCCGGTGGGGCGGGTGTTGTCGACGGTGATGTCGACCGTTTCGGGGGTGTAGCGCAGCGTGACGGTGGCGACGGCGCCGGGCGCGTGCCGGATGACATTGGTCAGCGATTCCTGGATGATCCGCGCGGCGGCCACATCGATGACGCTGGGCAGCTTCTTGGGGGTGCCGATGATCTTGGTCTCGACGGCCAGGCCGGTGGCGCGGGTGCGTTCCAGCAGGGTGTCGAGATCGTCGAGTGAGGGCGCGGGCGCGCGCGGCGCGGGACGCGGTGGTGGCACGGGCGCGGGCGAATCAGGGGTGGCGGCAACAGGTTCGGCGGGCACCTCCGGCGCCACCGTGGCCCCGCTGCGGATGGCGTGCAGCAGCGTGTGCACCTCGGCCAGCGCCTCTTTCGAGGTGGTCTTGATGGTGGCCAGCGCGGCCGCCGCCTGCTGCGGCTTGCGATCGAACAGCTCGAGCGCCACCGAGGACTGCACATTGATCAGCGAGAGACTGTGCGCGAGCACGTCGTGCAGCTCGCGCGCGATGGCCAGCCGCTCCTCGCTCGCGGCCCTGGCCTGCTGGGCCTGCTCGTCGCGGTGGGCCGCCTCGGCGCGCTGCTCGCGCGCCAGCACGACCGCGCGGCGCAGCCGGATACCCTCGGCGATCCCGACCAACACCCCGATCCAGGCGAGCAGCCCGAACACCTGCCAGGCGCCGGTGTCCCTGCCGAGCAGCGCGGGCACCGGCCACACCATGGTGAGGAACCCGAGCGCGGCCAACGGATAAGTGCGCCAGCGTGATCCGGTGACGGCGGCGGTGAGGAAGGCGATCACCAGCGACAGGAAGATCGGCCCGTACCCGTAGTCGCGCAGCACATACGACACGGCCGCCAGTAGCGTCACCAGCAGCACGGGTTCCGGCAGCAACCGCCGGAAACCCAGCGCGATCGGCCCGGCCAGCAGCAGCAGATACGCGAACGCGTCGAGCGCGCGCACCCCCGTCTGATGCCCGTTCGCGCCGGAACTGCCGGCGAGCTGGATCACCGCGACAACCACCGCCAGGCCCCAGTCACCGACGACCGAGCCACGCTCCCACTTCGCAGACGCTCCCACCTCTGTCACCCTATTGCGTACCGGGGCCGCGCGCGTCGGCCCGCACCCGTAAATCTGGTCGCGGGCGGTAGGTCGCGCGACGTAGGCCGATTGCCGCTCCGGGACGGATGCCGCACCGGCACCTCGCCGGGGATTCTCGATGCATGAACGATGCGATCGTCGTCACGAACGGCCTGACCAAGCGCTACGGCGCGCACCTCGCGGTGGACGCGGTCGACATGCGCGTCGCCGCAGGCGAGATCTACGGCTTCCTCGGCCCGAACGGCGCGGGCAAGACCACCACCTTGCGCATGCTGGCCGGCCTGATCCGCCCCAGCGCGGGCACCGCCACCGTCGCGGGCCACGCGCCCGGCGACCCAGCGGTCCTACGCCGCCTCGGCGTGCTCATCGAGGGCCCCGGCTTCTACCCGTACCTCTCCGGCCGCGACAACCTGCGCGTCCTGGCCCGCTACCGGGGCCACCCCGACAGCGAGGTCGACCGGGTGCTGGCCAGGGTGGGTCTGGCCGACCGCGCGGACGACCGTTTCCGCGCCTACTCCTTGGGCATGAAGCAGCGCCTCGGTGTCGGCGCCACCCTGCTCGGCCACCCCGACCTGCTGATTCTCGACGAACCGACCAACGGCCTCGACCCGGCCGGGCTCGCCGACATGCGCGCCCTCATCGTCGACCTCGCCGCCGACGGCCACACCGTCCTGCTGTCGAGTCACCAGCTGACCGAGGTGCAGGAGATCTGCCATCGCGTCGGCGTGATCTCCGGCGGACGGCTGCTCGCGGAGTCGACGGTGGCCGAATTACGCGGCACCGCATCGCTTCTGGTGCGCGCCGAACCGGTGCGTACGGCGCTGGACGCCATTCGGGCCACCGGCGCGCCCGCGCAGGCCGGGCCCGACGGCATCCGCGTCGATGTGGCGGCGGCACGGGCCCCCGAGATGGCCCGCGCGGTCGTCGGGGCGGGCGCGGACCTGAGCGAGCTGCGCGTGGACGAGAGGTCCCTGGCGGAAGTGTTCTTCGAGATGACAGCGATGGAGGTCGCGAAATGATCGGTACGACAAGGGATCTGTGGTCGAGTCTGCGCGCCGAGGCGCTGCGGTTGCGGCGCTGGCCCGCCTTCTGGATCGTGCTCGGCACCTGGGTGCTGCTCAACCTCACCTTCGCCTACCTGTTCAATTACCTCGCCTACACCTCCGGCGAAAGTGGCGCCCTGTCGGACGGCCTGCCCCGCGAGGTGCTGCTCGGGCAACTGCTGCCCGCGGCCGTGCCGGAGGTGTTCACCCAGGGCATGGCCATGTTCGGCGGGGCGCTGATGCTGCTGCTCGGCGCGCTGGCAGTCGGCAGCGGCTACGGCTGGGGTACCTGGAAGACGGTGTTCACCCAGGGGCCGGGCCGACCGGCGGCGGTCGGTGGGCTGCTGGTTGGCCTGGTGCTGGTGGTGGTCGGGCTGGTGTGCGCGGCCTTCGCCGTCGACCTCGGCGTCTCGGCGCTCATCGCGGCCACCGAGGGACAGTCGCTGGCGCTGCCGTCGGTCGAGCGTTCGGTGCTCGGAATACTCACCGGGACAGCGATTCTGGGGATGTGGACGCTGGCCGGTGCGTTCATCGGCGCGGTAGCGCGCGGTCCGGCGCTCGCTGTCGGGCTCGGCCTGGTCTGGGTGCTGGTCGTGGAGAACCTGCTGCGCGGCGTGGCGAACATCTTCGGCCCGATCGAGACCGTCACCGACCTGCTGCCCGGCACCGCCGCCGGGTCACTCGCGGGCGCCATGCGCACGGTGGACGGCCCGGCCACACCCGGGGTGCTCGACATCCTCACCCGTGGTGAGTCGCTGGGCCTGCTCGCCGCCTACGCGGTGGTGTTCGCGGCGGGCACGATCTGGCTCATGACCCGCCGCGACCTGGCCTGATCAGCTCCAGCCCGCCGGATTCGACGCCGTCTCCCGCGAGATCCCCGAACCGGTATCGGGAAAGGTGCCGAAGCGCAGATGATGCAGATGGGCGAAGAAATAGCACATCTCCTCACACTCGGCATCGGTGATCGCGGCGCTCGGATCGGCGCGCACCGCCTCGTAGTACTCGCGACCCAGCGCGACGATGAACCCGCGCGCGTAGAGGAACCCGTCGTCGGAGCCGTCGGTGATCTCCTGGATGTCGGCGCGGTCGATGTCGTAGAGCGCGCGCTCGGCGACCCGGTCGAGCGCCATCAGTTCCGCGCCGGTGAAACCCTCGGCGTGCGTGGCCAATTGGGCCAGGAAGGCGTCGAGGTGGGCGTCGAACCCGTCGTATCCCGCGCGCAGCACGGCGGCGGGGGTGGTGCCCGTCGCGGCCCAGGCGGAGTCGATCAGGGTCCAGAAGCGGGTGGTGTCGTCGTGGGTGCTCGTCACGGGGCGGACGCTACTCGCCGGGTCCGACAGATCCGTGTGGCCGCAGCAGCCGGTGGGCGAGCGTGGTCAGCCCGTCGACGATCTGGGCCTGGGTGAGCCCGCGCTCGCGCTGCTGCAGGTAGACCTCGGCGGCCAGTGGCGCCAGCGCGGTGTCGACCAGCGAATCAGGCTGCGGCACAGCGGCTTCGGTGAGCAGCGCGCGGACGTGTACCGACCAGAAGCCGTAGGCGCCGGTCGCGAAGCGGGCGCCGCCGGCCTCCGCGCCGAGCACCAGATGCGCATGGGTGCCCAGCAATTCGACCATCGCGGCGTAGAAGGCGGCCAGGCGCTCGGCGGGCGGGGCGCCGGGGCCGAGGGGTGGCTCGCCGCTGAGCAGGTGCTGTTGCAGGGCGCGTTCGTGCTCGTCGAGCAGGGCCACGGCGATGGCGGTGCGATCGGGGTAGCGGCGGTAGAGGGTGCCGCGGCCGACGCCCGCGGCCTTGGCGATGTCGTCCATGGTGACCGTGCGTGGGTCGCGGGTGGCGAAGAGTTCGGCGGCCGCCGCCAGCACCTTGGCCCGGTTGCGGGCGGCGTCGGTGCGTTCCGGCGGCGTCGCCGTGCCGGTGAGCAGGTCGGATCGAAGCTCCATGTCCTCGACTGTAGCCCAGAAACGGGAATGTGGACAAGATGTCCACTTGTGTTCTATGGTTCGTTCCACGACAAGCGGACATTATGTCCACATCTGGAGAGGCTCGACCATGACGCACCTGCTGCACCTCGACGCCAGCGCCCGCCCCACCTCCGTCAGCCGGGGTCTCGGCGCGGAATTCGTCCAGTCCTGGCGTGCCGCCGGGGCCACCGGCACCTACACCTATCGCGACCTCGCGGCCCAGCCGACGCCGTTCATCGACGCGGGCTGGACCGAACTCTGCGACGCGGTCCTGGCCGCGGGCCGCACCGACCTGCACCGGCTCGCCGACCTGGCCACCACACCCGCGGCGAAAGCGGCCTGGCGGATCGTCGAACCGCTGCTGGCCGAAGTGCTGGCCGCCGACGTGATCCTGATCGGCACGCCGATGTACAACTACTCGATCCCCGCCGCGCTGAAGGCCTGGCTCGACCAGGTCACCTTCCCGCGAATGTCGTTGGGGCAGCGCCGCTTCGTGGTGGTCAGCGCGCGCGGTGGGGCGTACTCGCCGGGCGCGCCCAAGGCGGCGTTCGACTATCAGGAGCGCTATCTGCGTGACTTCTTCGCCGGGCACTTCGCCGTCACCGACACCACCTTCGTGCACGCCGAACTGGCCAACGCGGTGCAGGACCCCAACCTGGCCCACCTGCGCGAAGCGCACGAGACCTCGTTGCTCGCCGCCCAGGTGCGGGTCCGCGAGCTGGCCGTGGAGTACGTGCGATGAGCTGGCTGATCCTCGGCCTGGCCGGGCTGGTGGAGATCGTCTGGGCGCAGACCATCAAGCCCACCGAGAACTTCACCCGCCTCGGCCCGACCCTGCTGTGCATCGCGCTGGGCTCGCTGGCGGTCTACCTGCTCTCGCGGGCCATGCAGCAGCTGCCGGTCGGCACGTCCTACGCGGTGTTCACCGGAATCGGTGCCGTCGGCGCCATCGCGCTGGGCATCGTGGTGCACAAGGACCCGCTCAGCGCGGGCCGGATCCTGGCCCTGTCGCTGATCCTGGGCGGCATCGTGCTCGCCCGGGTCACCAATCCCGAGTGACACTGCGCCACACCCGATGCGGCGTTCGTGGGGCGCGAGCCGGTACAGTCCACGGATGGACCAGCCAGTTCGCCACCCGGACCTGTCCTCACGACCGCACGAGCTGACGGTCGAGCGCGTGATGAAAGCCGCGCCCAGTCTGCTCTACGCGACCTGGACCCAGGGCTTGGATCTGTGGCTGGCGGTTCCCGGCTCGGTGCGCATGCGTCCCCTCGTCGGCGAGCCCCTCTATTTCGACACCGGCACCGCGGACAAGGGCAACCCGCACTACGGCCGGATCCTCACGCTCGAGCCGGACCGGCGCGTAGTGTTCACCTGGGTGACCGCCGCCACCGAAGGCGTGGAGACCGTGGTCGACGTCGAATTCCGCAAGCAGCCGCGCGGCATCCGGCTGCGCCTGCGGCACTCCGGGTTCCCCACCGCGGCCATTCGTGACCTGCACCAGCAGGTCTGGCCGGAGATGCTGGAACGACTCGACGAGGTCACCGGCAGCGTGGCCTAGAAAGGATTTGGCATGCCGACTCGTAGCGCACGCACCCTCTGGGCGGGCGGGCTGCAGGATGGTTCCGGACAGGTCGAACTGGTCAGCTCGGGGGTGGGCAAGTACGACGTCACCTTCCCGCGCCGCGCCGCCGACAACGCCGAGGGCACCAGCCCCGAGGAGCTCATCGCCGCGGCGCACTCCTCGTGCTACTCGATGGCGCTCTCGGCCGAGATCGCCAATGCCGGGGGCACCCCGGAGAGCCTCGACGTCACCGCCGATGTCACCCTCGCGCCCGACCCGGCCGGTGGGTTCCAGATCAGCAAGATCAAGCTGACCGTGCGCGCCGTCGCCGCCGGGCTCGACGCGCAGGGCTTCTACACCGCGGCCACCGCCGCCAAGAACGGCTGCCCGGTCAGCAAGGCGCTCAGCGGTGTCCCCGAGATCGAACTGGACGCCGAACTGATCTGAGCCGGGTCACCGCTGGGTGAACCAGCGGTGCGCCGCCGGGCTGTACATGGCCGGGATCGCGACCGCGACCGCCAGGATGTGCACGGCCCGCAGGCTCACCAGCACGGTCGACGACGGCGACAGGCCGGTGAACAGCGCGGCGAAGTCGTCGGTGGACAGCAGCACCGCCAACGGTTCGATGATCAGCGAGATCATCCCGACCACGCCGATGCCCACGGTCAGGACCGCACGCGCGATCCGGCTGCCCCGCACCATGTACAGGGCGACGGCGGCGACGACCAGATACAGGGCGAGGCGGGGCAGCAGTCCGGCCGCGGTGGCGCCGAACTCGTCGCCACCGCGCACCGCGCGCAGCACCCCCTCGGCCACCCCCGCCGCGAGCGCGGTGAGCAAGGCCCCGAAGGCGACGACCACCGCGCGGGGACGATACGCGGAAACGGAAAAGGCAGTGTCGGTCATGACACCGACACTGCCTTCACGCGATACCCGCGCGGATCACCCTGCGGTAGCGGCCTTCTCCGGTACCGCGGTGCTAGACCGCGAGGCGAACTCGGTGAGCGCGGCGAAGGCCAGGCCCAGCGACACCCACAGCGTGGTGGTCTCGGCCAGCGAGGCCACCCGGAAACGCCACAGCAGCGTCGCGGGGAAGTCCTCGGCCACCTCGTTCACCCCGGGCAGCAGGATGTAGCCGATGGTGGTGACCAGCACGAACGCGACCACCGCCGCGATGAGCCGCAGCGTGTCGAGCTGCCCGGCCAGCGCCCGGTAGGCCGCGACCGAGGCCGCGACGGCGAGCAGACCGAGTACCACGGCGGCGACCCACAGCCAGGTGCGGCTGTTGATGGTCTCCGGGTCACCCACCGCGGGCGGGTTGGCCGGGTACTTGAAGAACGGCACCGCCACGATCGCCGCCCACGCGAATCCGGCGGCGAGCAGCGACAGGCGCGGCCCCGACAGACTCGTGAAGCGGCGGGCGACATTGAGCGCGGACGCGAGCAGCGCGCCGAAGGCCATCCCGGCCAGACCGAGGGCGAGGAACTGTCCCGCCTTCTGCCCGGAGCGGCTGACCAGCGGTTCGTCCTCGTCGCCGTGTGAGTGGCCCTCGGGTTCGGCCGCCTCGTGACCGTGCTCGGCAGGAGCGGCGGCGGCTTCCTCGATGGCGATCGCGGCGTCCACCTGGGGCTCGCCGACGAAATAGCCCACTGTGGCGGCCAGCAGGCCGGCGATCAGGCCGGCCAGCAGGCCGCGCAACAGCAGGGTCTTGAGTGATCCGATCAGTGGCACGGGACACCCAGCAGGTGGCGTCCGTCGTGCATCAGCTCGTGCAGGTACATGCCGCTACGGGAGACGGCACCCTGATCGAATCCGACCAGGTACAGCGTGAGCAGTGCGAGCAGAACGACACCGACCGTGACGAGCACGGTGGCCAGGTTGTCCAGGCCGGCAGACCGGCTGGGTGAATGCGCGAGCGCCATTCGGGTCCTCCTCAGGGATACGCGTCCCACGGTCGAAGCGGTGCGAAGGTGCCGGTGTCTGGCTCTCCGGCACCGGGGACCCGGTACGTGGATACAGTGGCGCGACCGCTCCGGAATCTCACCGGATTACCGCGCACCCTCGCGTATGTTTTCCCTCGAACTGTGACAGTCGCGAGGCGCCCACGTCAATACGCGCATCCGCATGTCCAGCGGAAACGCCGCTGTCAGCCCTTGGCGGGCACGTCGAGGACGACCTCGAACTCGAGCAGCGAGGCACCCGTGGAGACCGGCTTGGGACGCTCGCCCTCACCACCGTTGCCCGCGTGCGCGGCGCGCGCCGGACCGTCGCGCCACGCGGCGAAGGATTCCTCCGAATCCCATTGCGTCACCACGAAATACCGGTTGTCACCGGCGACCGGGCGCAGCAACTGGAAGCCGAGGAAACCGGGGGAGTTCTCCACCGCGTGGGCCCGCGCGGCGAAGCGCTTCTCCAGCTCCGGACCGGCACCTTCGGGGATCTCGATCGCATTGATCTTCACAACAGCCATGACCTCGACAATACGGTGCACAATCGGCAGGGTGTTGTACGACGAAGGCGGAACCGGCGTCCCGATCCTGCTGCTGCACGGGTTGATGGGCAGTGCGCGGACCTGGTCCGATCAGTTGCCGTGGTTGCGTGAGTACGGGCACGTGTACGCCGTCGACGCGGCCGGGCACGGGCGCACCCCGCCCGCCGAGCTCAGCACCGAGGCATTCGTGGCCGATCTGGCCGGGCTCACCGCCGGGATCGGCGAGCCGATGGTGATCGTGGGGCATTCGATGGGCGCCATCCACGGCTGGGTCTTCGCGGCGACCCATCCCGAGCGGGTCCGCGCGCTGGTCGTCGAGGACATCGCCCCCGATTTCACCGGCCGCACCGCCGCGCACTGGGCCGAACTCATCCACTCCTGGCCGCAGCCGTTCGCGGACGACCAGGCGGTGCTCGACTATTTCGGGCCGGTCGCGGGCCGGTATTTCCTGCGCGCTTTCACCGGGAGCGTCGAGGGTTATCGCCTGCACGGCGAGGTCGACACCTTCCGCGCGATCTCCGAGGAATGGGGCACCCGCGATTTCTGGACCGAATGGAAATCGCTCACGATGCCCACACTGCTCATCGAGGGCGAGCACACCATCACCCCGCCGGGTCAGATGCGGACCATGGCGGAGGTGCACCCGGATGCCGAGTACGCGTGGGTCGAGGGTGCGGGGCATCTGGTGCACGACGAGCGGCCCGAGGAGTACCGCGAGCTGGTCGGCGGGTTCCTCGCCCGCGTGCTCGACTGAGCTCGCACCACCTGATTCCGATAGGGCTGCCGCCGGAGTACACGCCTGCCATCGGGTGCGCCTCGCGGTGGTGCTCGAGGCGGTGTCGGCGCAGGCGGTCCGGCGCGCAGCCCGCGTTGAGCGCGACGGCGCACAGAGGCGGCGCTCGGCGCAGTGTCGGTGCGCGGTCCGGGGGTCAGCTGCCCTCGCCTGCCAGGGCGAACAGGCCGTCCTCGGTCTGTTCGATCAGGCCGTCGACCAGCAATGAGTCCAACGCCCGCGCCCGCTGACCGGGGTCGCGGGTCCAGGCCAGATCCAGGCGCACCCGTTCGACCGGCCCCGACGCGTCGCGCAGCACATCCAGCAGCCGCCCGCGCGCCTGACGATCGGTGCCTTCGTACTTCTGCACCTTGCGCGCCACCGTGGCGGCGGGCTTCCCGGCGGCGACCCAGGCGCAATCCGGCAGCGGGCAGTCCGCGCAGCCGGGGTTGCGGGCCGTGCACACCAGGGCGCCCAGTTCCATCAGGGCGGCGGAGAACTTCGCGGCGCGGGGGACGGGCGTGGGCAGCAGGGCCTCGGTCTCGGCGAGATCGCGCGCGGCCGGGTTGCCCGGCTCGCGGCCGTGTACCGCGCGGGCCACCACGCGGCGGACGTTGGTGTCCACCACGGGAACTCGCTGACCGTAGGCGAAACAGGCGACCGCACGGGCGGTGTAGGCGCCGATGCCGGGCAGGCTCAGCAGCACGTCGACATCGGAGGGCACCACGTCACCGTGCTGTTCGGCCAGCACCCGCGCGCACTCGTGCAGCCGCAGCGCCCGGCGCGGATAGCCGAGCTTGCCCCAGGCGCGCAGCACCTCGGCCTGCGAGGACGCCGCCATCGCCGAGGGCACCGGCCAGCGCGCCACCCATTCGCGCCAGATCGGCTCCACCCGCACCACCGGCGTCTGCTGCAGCATGATCTCGCTCATCAGGATGTGCCAGGCGGTGGCCTCGGGCCTGCGCCAGGGCAGGTCGCGCGCGGTGTCGGTGAACCAGTCCAGCAGGACTTCCGCGTCGATACTCACTGTTGTCGTTCCGCCTCCGTCAGGCTTCATTTGCCGACGCGTAACGCCGCGGACTCGCTGGTAACCAACGGTCTGTGCACAATGGTCGGTATGCCTGGTTCTAATCCGATAAGTGCCTGGAAGTCACTGCGCGAAGGCAACGAGCGCTTCGTCAACGGTGATCTGCTGCATCCTAGCCAGGGCGCCGCCGATCGAGCCAAGCTCGTCGGCGGTCAACATCCGCACGCCATCCTCTTCGGCTGCGGTGACTCGCGGGTGGCCGCCGAGCTGATCTTCGACCAGGGCCTCGGCGACATGTTCGTCGTCCGGACCGCCGGTCACGTGATCGACAGCTCGGTGCTCGGCTCGATCGAGTACGGCGTCGAGGTGCTCAACGTGCCGCTGATCGTGGTCCTGGGCCACGACAGCTGTGGCGCGGTGAAGGCCACCATCGACGCCCTCGACGGCGGCGAGGTCCCTGGTGGGTTCATCCGCAGCATCGTCGAGCGGGTCACCCCGTCGATCCTGATCGGCCGCCGCGAGGGCCTGGAGACCATCGACGAGTTCGAGGCGCGGCACGTGGAGGAGACCTCGCGACTGCTCATGCAGCGGTCGATGATCATCTCCCAGCGGGTGGCCACCGGCCAGCTCGCGATCGCCAGCGTCACCTACAAGCTCGAGGACGGGCGCGCGCAGCTGCGCAGCACCGTGGGCAACATCGGCGAAATCCGGTAATACCAGCGTCGCGGTTCGGTTCCGGCCGCCGACACGCCGAGGTCATCGAGCGCGCCCCCGTGCGCTGCGCTTACCGTTGAGGCGTGCTGGAACCGAATGGACCGCTGCCACCGGAGATCTACTGGCGTCGCCGCGCGCTCGCCATCGGCATCGTCGCCGTCGCCCTCGTGCTGGTGATCTGGCTGGCCGTGATGGTCACGCGCGGCGGCGACTCCTCCGGTGAGAAACCCGTGGCGGCCACCACCACGGCGGAATCGAGCAGCGCGGACGCGTCGAGCACCACCTCCGAGTCGAGCAGTGCCACCTCGAGCACGACCGCGACGAGTACCAGCTCGGCCACCTCCAGCCCGTCGGCCACCGATCAGCCCGCGGCCCAGCCGTGCCCGGACCAGTCGCTGGCGCTGAAGGTGACCGTCGGCCAGCCGACCTACCGGGTGGGCGATCAGCCGGGGTTCGGGACCGTCATCACCAATATCTCCTCGGCGCCGTGCAGCCGTGATCTCGGCGCGGGCCCGCAGTTCCTCGTCTACACCCTCGACGGCCAGCGCAGGCTGTGGGCCAGCAACGACTGCAACCCCGACGGCCCGCCGGACCCGAAGACCCTCGCGGCCGGGCAGCAGCTGTCCTACAAGGGCACCTGGTTCGGTACCACCTCCCAGCCCGAGTGCGCGGGTGACCGGCTGCCGGTACCCGCGGGCGCCTACATGGTGGTGGCCCAGCTCGGCTCGATCCGCAGCGCCGCCGAACCGTTCAATCTCGCCGACTGACGCGCGCGCCGCGCATTGTCCGGGTGCGCGGTAGGTCACATGTTCAGGTTCGGTCGATTTGCAGGGTTCGCAAGATCGTCGGCGATGTCAATGGTTGTTGGCGTGAAATGGCCGCTCCGGCGCGGAATTCGCGGTTTGCCGGGATTATTCCGCGGCGACGGGTTCGCGTGATGCGCGGGATTTGCGGAGTTGTGCCAGGCGCAGTGCCGAACGCAGGTCGCCGACCTCGTGGATTCGCATGGAACCGATCTTGGTTTTCTCCGAACCGGGCGGCACCAGGGCGGTCGTGAAACCCAGCCGTTCGGCCTCGGCCAGGCGTCGGGACAGCCCGGTGACCTTGCGGACCTCCCCGGCCAGCCCCACCTCGCCGAGAATCACCCAGCCCGCGGGCAGCGCGATATCGGCCTCGGCCGAGGCGATGGCCAGCGCGATGGCCAAGTCGGCGGTGGGCTCGTTGAGCCGCATCCCGCCCACGGTCGCGGCGTACACGTCGTGCTTGCCGAGGAAGACCCGCCCGCGGCTCTGCAACACGGCCAGCACCATGGCGACGCGGTTGTAGTCCAGCCCGCTCACCGCGCGCCGCGGCTGCGGGATCTCGGTCTTCACCGTGAGCCCCTGCACCTCGGCGACCAGCGGGCGCTTGCCGTCCATGGCCACGGTGACGGCCGTGCCGGGCACGGTGTCGGTGCGGTGGTGCAGGAACAGCCCGGACGGGTCGTCGACGCAGGCGATGCCGTCCTCGTGCAGTTCGAAACAGCCCACCTCGTCGGCACTGCCGAAGCGGTTCTTGATGCCGCGGACCATGCGCAGCGAGGAGTTCTTGTCGCCCTCGAACTGCAGCACCACGTCCACCAGGTGCTCGAGCGTGCGCGGCCCGGCCACATTGCCGTCCTTGGTGACGTGCCCGACCAGCAGCACCGCGATCCCGCTGGCCTTGGCCAGCGAGGTGAGCGCCGCGGTGACCGCGCGCACCTGGGTGACCCCGCCGATCACCCCGTCCACCTCCGGGGCCAGCATGGTCTGCACCGAGTCGACCACCAGCAGCGACGGCCGCACCTGTTCCACGTGCCCGAGCACGATCGACAGATCCGATTCGGCCGCCAGATACACCCGGTCGTGCACCGCGTTGGTCCGGTCGGCCCGCAGCCGCACCTGCCCGGCCGACTCCTCGGCGGTCACGTAGAGCGCGGTCTCCTGCCGCTGCGCGGCCCAGCGGGCGGCCACCTCGAGCAGCAGCGTCGACTTGCCCACCCCCGGCTCACCCGACAGCAGCACCACCGAGCCGGGCACCACCCCGCCCCCGAGCACCCGGTCCAGCTCGCTGACCCCCGTCGACCGCGCCCGGGTGACCTTGGCGTCGATCTGCGACAGCGGCGCGGCGGCCGTGCTCGGCAGCATGGCCCGCCGTCCCGGCGCCGCGGCCGCCGCCGAGACGGCCACCTCGTTCACCGTGCCCCAGGCGCCGCAATCCGGGCACTTACCGACCCACTTGGACACCTCGTGCGAGCACGCGGTGCATCGGTAGACAGCTTTGGTCTTGGCCACACGCGCACCCTACGGACCGGCTCCGACAAAAAGGAAAGCCGCCGCGGCGAACCGCGACGGCTTCTCTGTCGGACCGAAAGTCTCAGTGACCGCCGGCGCCCTCGGGGGCCGGGCCGGACTTCTCGTTCTCCACGCGGATGGTCGCGGCCGCGTCCACCGGGACCGACACCTGCACGGTGCCCGCGTCCTTGAAGTTGAAGGTGACGTTGTAGGTCAGGCCGGGGGTGATGTCCTCGGTCAGGCCTGTGATCTCGATCGAGCCGGGCTGGGCGGCCGGGTCGTTGGAGGGCTTGTCGCCCTCGGCCTGGCCCGCGGTGGTCGGGGCGGCGGAGGTGGTCGGCGCGGCCGAGGTGGTGGTCGGGGCGGCGTGGTGGTCGTCGGCCGCCGGGCCGCCGGGCGCGTTGACCGGGCCGATGACCACGGTCTGCTGCGGCGCGAGCACCAGCTTGCTGTCGCTGGCGGGGCCGGTCAGCTTGACCTGGCCGAGGTCGGTGCTGACGCTGGTCAGCTCGTCGGTGACGGTCTCGCTGCCGTTGATGATCGACAGCGACAGCACGGCCCGGCCGCCCTTGTCGTGCTCGGCGTCGGCCTCGGGGTAGATGATGTGCACATTGCGCAGCGAGATCGCGCCCACCTCGGCGTGGTTGCCGTTGATGGCGGCGGCCTGCGACGAGGTCTGGGTGTGCTGGCCGGCACTGCAGCCGCTCAGGGCGATGCCCGCGGCAGCGGCGAGCGCGGCAACCGTCGCCATGCGACGTCGCGCCGACGGGGCGGTCACAGCTTTCAGGGCAGTCACGGTTAGTCCTCCATGTCGACCGGGCTCACTCCGTCCCGATGAGGGGAGCGGAGGGTAGTAACTAGGCAGCGTAGTAGTTGGCTCCGCGCGTGTGGCGTCCGGGCTCGCGACGCGCGGGCGCGGAAGTAACAGTTCGGTGTCCGGACCGGGGTTGCCGGATCGATGCCCGGTGCTCGGGGCACGCATATCGGTCGCTGTGCTGGCGGTTAACCCGTTCTGGCACAACGCAATGCACACCGATTCTTTCTTGTCAACCCCTAGGATGGCCTCGTTGTGGCCCTGACCTGCACAGTTGATCGCGCCGTTATCGAGTCGCATGTTAAACTGTGAACATCGAAAGGGGCACGGGACACATGATTTTTAAGGTCGGAGACACCGTCGTTTACCCCCACCACGGAGCGGCGCTGATCGAAGCAATCGAGACCCGCACCATCAAGGGTGTGCAGAAAGAGTATCTGGTCCTGAAGGTTGCGCAAGGCGACCTGACCGTTCGGGTTCCCGCAGAGAACGCCGAATACGTCGGCGTCCGTGACGTCGTCGGCCAGGAGGGTCTCGACCGCGTCTTCCAGGTGCTGCGCGCGCCACACACGGAGGAGCCGACCAACTGGTCCCGCCGGTACAAGGCCAACCTCGAGAAGCTCGCCTCCGGCGATGTGAACAAGGTGGCCGAGGTCGTGCGTGATCTGTGGCGTCGTGAGCAGGACCGCGGCCTGTCCGCCGGTGAGAAGCGGATGCTGGCCAAGGCTCGTCAGATCCTCGTCGGTGAGCTCGCGCTCGCCGAGGGCACCGACGACGGCAAGGCCGAATCGCTGCTCGACGAGGTCCTCGCCGCGGCTTCCTAGAAGTGCGACCTGTCGTAGCACTGGTCCCTGCCGCCGGTCGTGGCGTGCGCCTGGGTGAGTCCACCCCGAAGGCGTTCGTCCCGGTCGGCGGCACACCTATGGTCCGGCTGGCGGTCGACGGGCTGATCGCGTCCGGTGCGGTGCACCGGGTGGTCGTCGTCGTACCCATCGAGCTGGTCGATGCCGCGTCCGCTCTGCTGTCCACCACCTCACTGACCGGCGGTTCGATGCCCCCTGTGCCGGTGCAGGTCGTCGTTGGCGGCGCCGAGCGCACGGATTCGGTGCGCGCCGGGATCGCGGCCGCGCTCGACGCGGCGTTCTACCTCGTGCACGACGCCGCTCGCGCGCTCACCCCGCCGGAACTCATCGCCCGGGTGGCCGCCGAGCTGCACGCGGGCGCCCAGGCCGTCGTTCCGGCGCTCCCGGTGGTCGACACGGTGAAATCGGTCGACGACCAGGGCGTCGTCACCGGCACTCCCGAGCGCGCCCACCTGCGCGCCGTCCAGACCCCCCAGGGCTTCGACGCCGAACTGCTGCGCCGCGCCTACGCCACCGAGGCAGGCGCCACCGACGATGCCGGCCTGGTCGAACGCCTCGGCGTCGCCGTCCGCACCGTCACCGGCGACCCGCTCGCCTTCAAGATCACCACCCCGCTCGACCTGCGCCTGGCCGACGCCCTGCGTGCCGACCAGGCGGAGCGCACGGAATCGGCCCTCGCCGCACCCACCCCGTCGTCGGCTGACGTCACCGGCTCGGCCCCGGCCGACCGAGCCGACCTCGCCCAGACCGCCGCGAAGCAGGCGGTCGACCGGTGAGAGTCGGTATCGGCAGCGACGTGCACCCCATCGAACCCGGTCGTCCCTGCTGGATGGCCGGACTGCTGTTCCCCGACGCCGACGGCTGCGCGGGCCACTCTGACGGTGACGTCGCCGCCCACGCGCTGTGCGACGCCCTGCTCTCGGCCGCCGGTCTCGGCGATGTCGGCGCGGTCTTCGGCGTCGGCCGCCCGGAATGGGCCGGGGTCACCGGCGCCGCCATGCTCACCGAGGTCCGCAGGCTGCTGGCCGAGGAGGGTTTCTCGGTGGTCAATGCCGCCGTGCAGGTCATCGGGAACCGGCCCAAGATCGGTCCGCGCCGCGCCGAGGCGCAGAAAGTTCTCGGCGAATTACTCGACGCTCCCGTGTCGGTGTCCGGCACGACCACCGATGGATTAGGGCTCACCGGCCGTGGCGAAGGCGTCGCCGCGATCGCCACCTGTCTGTTGGCGGATATTCCGCAGTCCTGACGGCTGCCGGAAACTCCGCCGCCACCGCTCGCCGCTCGACCCGCCCGGCGACCACCGGCCGGTCAATCGCACGCCCATCCCACCGACTAGGATCGAATGCCGTGACCTTGCGCCTTTTTGACACCGACACGCGGACCCTGCGGGAATTCACCCCGCTGGTCCCCGGCCGTGCCTCGGTGTATCTGTGTGGGGCCACCGTGCAGGGTCAGCCCCATATCGGGCATGTACGCAGTGGCGTCGCCTTCGACGTCCTGCGCCGCTGGCTGCTCGCGCACGACTTCGACGTGTGGTTCATCCGCAATGTCACCGATATCGACGACAAGATCCTGAACAAGGCCGCCGAGGCGGGCAGGCCGTGGTGGGAATGGGCAGCCACCCACGAGCGTGCCTTCGACGCCGCCTACGAGGTGCTCGGCGTGCTGCCACCCTCGGCCGAACCGCGCGCGACCGGTCACATCACCCAGATGGTCGGGCTGATGGAACGGCTGATCGAGCGCGGGCACGCCTACGCCGCCGACGGTGACGTCTACTTCGACGTGCTGAGCTGGCCGAACTACGGCGAGCTGTCCGGCCACAAACTCGACGACGTGCACCAGGGCGAGACCCCCACCCGCGGCAAACGCGATCCCCGCGATTTCACGCTGTGGAAGTCGGCCAAGCCGGGCGAGCCGAGCTGGCCCTCGCCGTGGGGCCCCGGCCGCCCCGGCTGGCATCTGGAATGCTCGGCGATGGCCGAGTTCTATCTGGGTGGCGAATTCGATATCCATTGCGGTGGCATGGATTTGATTTTCCCGCACCACGAGAACGAGATCGCCCAGTCCAAGGCCGCCGGTGACGGATTCGCCCGTTACTGGCTGCACAACGGCTGGGTGACCATGGGCGGCGAGAAAATGTCGAAGTCGCTCGGCAATGTGCTCTCGGTGCCCAATGTGCTCACCCGGGTGCGCCCGGTGGAATTGCGTTTCTATCTGGGCAGCGCGCATTACCGCTCGATGCTCGAATACTCCGACAAGGCGCTCGACGACGCCGTCGCCTCCTATCAGCGCATCGAGGCGTTCGTGCAGCGGGTGCTCGATCGCGCCGGTGAGGTGCCGGTCGGCAAATGGACCGACGGATTCGCCGCCGCCCTCGACGACGATCTGGCGATTCCGAAGGCGCTGGCCGAGATCCACCACGTGGTGCACGAGGGCAACCGGGCGATGGAGTCCGGCGCGCTCGAGACCGCGGTCGAGCTGGCCGGGCAGGTGCGCGCGATGCTGGGGATTCTCGGCGTCGACCCGCTGGACCCGCAGTGGTACACCCCCGCCGACAACTCGGCGGCCTTCGACGCGCTCGACGTGCTGGTCCGCTCCGAGCTGGACCGCCGGGCGAGCGCGCGGGCGGAGAAGAACTGGGCAGAAGCCGATGCCGCACGGGATCGGCTCGTGGCGGCGGGTATCGAGGTCACCGATACCCCGCAGGGGCCGGAATGGTCGCTGGGCGCAGCTAGCGGAAAGGCGAACTGATGGCAGGCAATTCACAGCGACGCGGAGCGATCAGGAAGGGCGGCACCAAGAAGGGTGCCGTCGTCGGTTCCGGCGGCAAGCGCCGTCGCGGCCTCGAGGGCCGGGGCGCGACCCCGCCCGCCGAGGCGCGCACCAAGCATCCCGCCGCCAAGCGGGCGGCCGCGGCCGCCAAAGCCAAGGCGGCACAGCAGAACCGGCCCACCGGTAAGTCGGGTGTGCCGCGCGCGGGCCGCAAGTCCGACGACGGTCCGGAGCTGGTGCTCGGGCGCAACCCCGTGCTCGAGTGTCTGCGCGCCGATGTGCCCGCCACCGCGCTGTACGTGGCGGTCGGCACCGAGAACGACGACCGCCTCTCCGAGAGCGTGCAGCGCGCGGCCGATCTGGGGATCTCCATCCTCGAGGTGCCGCGCACCGATCTGGACCGGTTGAGCGCCAACGGCTTGCACCAGGGCGTGGCCCTGCAGGTGCCGCCGTACCGCTACGCCCACCCCGACGACCTGCTCGACCGGGTGAAGGTCTCCGGCGAGCCCGGCCTGCTGGTGGCGCTGGACAACATCTCCGATCCGCGCAACCTCGGCGCGGTGATCCGCTCGGTGGCCGCGTTCGGCGGTCAGGGCGTGGTCATCCCGCAGCGGCGCAGCGCCAGCGTGACCGCGGTGGCCTGGCGCACCAGCGCCGGTGCCGCGGCGCGGCTGCCCGTCGCTAGGGCCACCAACCTGACCCGCACGCTCAAGGACTGGGCCTCGCAGGGCTTCCAGATCGTCGGCCTCGACGCCGGGGGCGACACGCCGCTCGACGAATTCGACGGCAGCATGCCGACGGTGGTCGTCGTCGGGTCCGAGGGCAAGGGCCTGTCGCGGCTGGTGCGCGAGAACTGCGACTCGATCCTGAGCATCCCGATGGCCGGTCCGGTCGAATCGCTCAACGCCTCCGTCGCCGCCGGTGTGGTGCTGGCCGACATCGCCCGACAGCGCCGTCTGGGCTGACTGTGCGCGGATGACGCGCAAACCCGCTCTCTCGCCGTAGAATTCGATCCGTGGCCATTCCCTATCAGCCGATCGGCGAGACGGTCGAGCACCCGCAGGCGAACCTGATCCTCGTGCTCGGGCTGCTCAGCCCGTTCTGCTGTGGGATCTTCGGGCCGGTCGCGTGGGTGCTCGGCAAGCGGGCGCTCAATCAGATCGACTCGTCCTACGGCGCGCTCAGCGGGCGGTCCCAGGTGCTGATCGGGTACATCGCCGGGATCGTCGGGACCATCCTGATGATCCTGTTCGCGCTGCTGTATCTGGCCGGTTCCTGCAACGGGAACTTCTAGTCAGTCCTCGAGGCCGCGGCGGTCGGTGCCCGCGTCCCAGGCGGGCCACTCGCCGCTGATGCTGCCGGTCCAGTTCGGCGCGCGGCGTTCGCGGAAGGCCGCCATCGCCTCACCGCCGTCGACGCTCTTGGCGACGTGCGCGTTGAGCTCGGACTCGAGCTGACCGACCACGGCCGGGGTCATGCCCAGGCTCTCCCAGATCAGCCGCTTGGACAGCGCCACCGGCAGCGGCGCCGGACCACCGGCGATGTCGTGGGCCACCGACATGGCGGTGGGCAGCACCTCGCCCGCGGGCAGGCTGGCATTGGCCAGACCCATCGACTTGGCCTCGTCACCGTCGAAGGTGCGGCCGGTGAGCATGATGTCGGCGGCGTTGGCGAGCCCGGCCAGGCGCGGCACGGTCCAGTGCGCGTAGCCGTCGGCCAGCACGCCGCGGCGCACCTGGCTCAGCCCGTAGACGGCGTCGCGGGCGAAATAGCGCAGGTCGCACTGCAGGGCCAGGGCCAGCCCGATCCCGACCGCGTGCCCGTTCACCGCCGCGATCACCGGCTTGCGGACCTGCCAGGGCGGCGGGTCGAGGGTCGCGCTCACCTCGCCGGCCCGGGCGGAGAGGTCGGCCCCGGCGCAGAAGGCGGGGGCGGTGCCGGTGATGACGACGGCGCGGATGGCGTCCTCGGTATCGCAGCGGCGCAGCGCGGCGCTGAGCTCGGCGGCCATCGTGGGGGTGACGGCGTTCTGCTGGGCGGGACGGTTGAGCGTGAGCACGGCGACGCCGCCTGCGACGTCGACGAGCAGTTCCGGACTCATGGGCCGAATGGTACTAGCGCTCGCGCAGCAGATGCCTGCCGATCGCGTACTTGTGCACTTCGGTGGGCCCGTCGTAGAGCCGGAACGCGCGCATGTCCCGGAACAACATCTCGACCACCGTCTCGTCGCTGATGCCGATGCCACCGAGGATCTGCACGCAGCGATCGGTGACCTTGAACAGCTCCTCGGAGACGTAGGACTTGGCCATCGAGGATTCGTGCCTGGCCTGCCGGCCCTGGTCCATCAGCCAGCAGCTGTGCCAGATCGTCAACCGGCACTGGTGCAGCGCGACCTCGTTGTCGGCGAGCATGAACGACACGCCCTCGTGCTCGCCGATCGGCTTGCCGAAGGCGGTGCGGGTGCGCGCGTAGTCCAGCGCGATGCTCTGCGCGCGTTCGGCCGCACCGAGCCAGCGCATGCAGTGGGTGAGCCGGGCCGGGGCCAGCCGCAGCTGGGCGTAGCGCAGCGCCTCGCCGGTGCGCCCGAGCACCGCTGACGCGGGCAGGGTGAGGTTCTCGAAGCGCACCACGGCGTGCCCGCCGACGTAGTTGCGGTCCATCGTGTTCATGATCCGCTCGATGACGATGCCCTCGGCGTCGCCGTCGGCCAGGAACAGCGTGGGGCCCGCGGGCAGGTGCGGGTTGTCGGCGAGCCGGGCCATGATGATCCACGTCTTGGCGCCGTCGGCACCGGTGATCAGCCATTTGCGCCCGTTGATCACGAAGTTCTCGCCGTCGTAGACGGCCTCGGTGCGCAGCTGGCCGGGGTCGGAGCCCGCCCCGTCGGGTTCGGTCATCGCGAACACCGAGCGCTGTTCGCCGCGGATCACCGGCAGCAGATACCGCTCGGCCTGCTCGGGATCGGCGACCTTGCCGAGCAGGAACATATTGCCCTCGTCGGGCGCGGCACAGTTCATCGCGACCGGTCCCAGCGTCGACCAGCCCGCCGCCTCGTACACCACCGCCTGCTCGACATGACTCAACCCGAGCCCACCGAACTCCTCGGACGCCTGCACGGTGAGCAGCCGCTCCTTGCGCGCCAGGGCGACGAGTTCGGCGCGCAGTTCGTCGGTCGGCCCGTGCTGGGTGAGCCGTGGATCGCGCTCGAACGGCACGATCTGCTCGACGACGAAGGCGCGCACACGATCGCGCAGGGCGGCGAGGTCCTCGGGCACTGTGAAGTCGATCATGTCGGCATTGTGCCCGCCCGGCCATCGTGGCGACCGGCTTTTCCGGTGCTATCGGAGCGCGAGAGAACGACGGTGGCCGCGCGATACCCGGTCCTGTGACTGTGGAGGGTGCCCCGCCGAGAACGGACAAAGGAGAGTCGAGATGTCCGAGGCATTGTGCGAGAGTCCGATCTGCCGAAGCGCCGACCCGCGGTCCGAGGGTGCCCGGGTGTGTCCCGGCTGCCTGGCCGCCTTCACCGAGACGCTGCGGCAACTGCCGCGCGCCTACCACCGCTGCGGCGAACTCCTGCAGGGTGAGCGCACCCGGACATTGCCGCGGCGGCGCGGGGGCAGGCGGTCCGGGATCGTGCTGGCCGACGCGCTGCTGACCGCGCGGACCGAGATCGCGGCGCTGACCGAGTCGTGGGCGGCCCTGGTCGTCGACGAGGCGCGGCCGCCGAGGCGCCCGCGCCGGACCGTGCACCACCTGGTGGAGTTCCTCGTCGAGCACCGCGACTGGCTGGCCGCGCATCCGGCCGTCACCGACGCGATCGAGGAGTTCGGCGAGCTGCACGCCAGGGCGGCGGCGGCGATCGATCCGGCGCCCGAGCGGATCGAGGTCGGCCGGTGCGCGCGGCCCGGCTGTGGCTGCGCGGTCCACGCCGAACTCGGTGCGGCGCCGGGCGAGCTGGTGTGCTGCACAGCCGGGCATGCCGTGCCGCCGCAGCAGTGGCTCGGTCTGCGTGGTGCTGCCCCGCGCGTGCGGCGGGCGGAGTCGGTCGCGTGAGCGGGCCGGACCCGCGCGCGCTGGTCCCGACGGAACTGGCCGCCCTCGCGGCGGGCGTCGAGCAGGCCACCATCCGGCAGTGGGCCCGGCGCGGCAAGCTGACTCGCTACGGCACCCCGCGCCGCGCGCGCTACGACCTGTCCGAGCTGGTTCCGCTGCGCGCCCGCACAGACGCTGCCGGTGGCCAGGCGCCCTGAGGCAGGCCGCGTCGACATCGGCCCGCCGCGGGCTCCCCGGCGGGCGGTCCGATCGCCGAGGCTAGCCCGCCTGCCGGACCGGCTCGAACCAGGCGGGCCGGGCCAGGCGCGCGCCGCCGCCGAGGATCGCCTGCTCGAGTTCCCGCAGTTGCGCCGACGGCTCCAGCCCGACCTGCTGGATCAGCGCGGCCCGCGCCTGCTGGTAGACCTCGAGCGCTTCGGCCGAACGCCCGCAGCGGTGCAGCGCGAGCATCAGGTAGCCGTAGGCTTCTTCGCGCAGGGGGTAGGCGTCGATGTGTTCGCGCAGCTCCGGGATGATCTCGCGGTCGCGCCCCAGCTCGAGGCCGATCCGGAGGACCGAGAGCTGGGCGGCCACCCGGCGCTCGGTGAAGCGGTGGGCGATGCGCTGGATGTGGCCGCTGGGCGTGTCGGCGAGCAGCGGCCCGCGCCATAGCGGTAGCGCGCGGCGCAGGGTCACCATCGCCGCGGTCGGGTCGCCGTCGCTCTCCTGGGCGCGGGCCAGGGTGACCAGGTCCTCGAAGCGCTCGCTGTCGAGGTCGGCGCGCTCGATGAGCAGCCGGTAGCCGGGCGAGCGGGTCTCGATGCCCGCCGGACACCGGCTGTCGGTGAGCACCCGGCGCAGGGCCGAGACGCAGATCTGGATCTGCGAGCGCGCGGTGGTCGGCGGCTGGCCGTCCCAGACCGCGTCGATCATCGCCTCGACCGAGGTCAGGCGGTTCGCGTTCAGGGCGAGCAAGCCCAGTGCGGCACGTTGACGATAGGAGTCGACCCGCGCGATCCCGGCGAGCCCTTCGATCTCGAGCGGACCGAGAATTCTGATACCAACCATGCTGCGTCCATCCATCCGAACCGAGCGCACGGGGTGTGGCCCCCGCGTTGTCCATCGGTGCAAGCAAAGCCGAAGGATCGGAGCGGGCCAATCCGTCCTTGGGCGCATCGAATGACGTTCTCGGAATAGGCTTTTCGATACCGGAATGCTGCATGTGCCGAGCGGGCCAGGGTAGTATGCGAGCGAGCTCGAGGCCGAGTCCGCGCGCGCCTGTTTGCATCAGGTGGGCACGGAGATAGGGGGGAACTTGTGATCGGTAACGACGCGTCTGGGGGGCCGGTATCCGACGATCACGTCGATACCGGCCTGCCCGCCCAGCTCGCCGATCTGTTCGCCGCCCGCATCCCTGAGCTGGTGCGACGCTACCGCGCCTGCCTCGACGAGATCGGCAGCCCGCTCACCTCCGACGCCGCCTGGGACCAGTGCGCTCTGCAGGCCCGGCGCATCTTCGACGACTGCGCGCGCAGCCTCGCGCTCGGCGAGGCCACCGTCGCCCACATCACCGACGTCTACGACCTGGGTACCGAAAGGGTCAGGCAGGGCGCCCATCCGACGCATTCGGTGCGGGCGGGCAATATCCTCGCCGATCTCGGTGTCACCGTGCTGGCCGAGTGCGCCGCCCGCGTCGGGGCCCCGCAGTCCGAACTCGTGGCCGCGGTGCTGGCACTGCAACGCGGCATCGGCCTGCGGCTGGAATCCGGTTCGATCGGGTACGACGCGTTCCTGTTGCAGCGGGTCAGGGAAGTGCACGAGCAGGGCCAGCGCAGGCTCGCCCGCGAGATCCACGATCACATCGGCAATTCGGTCGGCCTGGCCCTGCGTCAGATCGAACTCTACGAACTGGAATGTGAACGAGCGGGCGACGATTCGGGCTCGCGGCACGTGCGCCTGGCCAAGGCCGCCATTCTGGAGACCATCACCCGCAGCCGCGAACTCGCCAGCGAACTGCGCACACCGAGTGTGTCCGGGTCGCTGGAGACGGCCCTGCGCGGCTTCGCCGCCTCCCTCGGCCCCTCGGGCGCACCGTTGCAGATCTGGGTGCGCGGTGGCGACGACTGGATTCCGGCCGCGATCACCGAGGAACTGTTCATCATGGTGCGCGAATGCCTGCGCAACAGCTTCAATCACGCGGGCGCCGCCAATGTCGACGTGCACATCCATCTCGCGCCGCACGAGGTGCACGCCGAGATCATCGACAACGGAAAGGGTTTCGACGTGCGCGCGCAGCGGGAGGCGGGTGGCGGCAACGGGCTGCTGATCCTGCAGGAGCGCTGCGAGCTGGTCGGGGGTACGGTCAATATCGATTCCGCGCCGGGCCGCGGTACCCGCGTGACGCTCTGGATTCCGATCGGCCAGGAGAACAGCACCCGATGAGCCAGCCGATCCGCATCCTGGTCGCCGACGACCACACCCTGCTGCGCGAGGCGCTGTGCGATCTGCTGCGCGCCGAACCCGATTTCGACATCGTGGTGCAGGCGGGTACCGGCACCGCCGCCATCGAGCTGGCCGCCGAGCACCGCCCCGACGTGCTGCTGCTGGATCTCGAGATGCCCGAGAGCGATCCGCCCGAGACGGTGCGCCGCCTGCTCGCCCAGGACCCGGCCCTGCGGATCATCGTGCTGAGCATGCACGACGGACAGCAGTTGGTGCAGCAACTGCTGTCGCTGGGTGTGCGCGGTTATCTGCACAAGGGCGCGGGCAGGCAGACGTTGATCTCGGCCATCCGCCAGTCGGTGGGCGAGGGCCCGCAGACCATCACGCTGTCGGTGTCACCGGCGAGCCTGTTCGCCCGCGCCGAGGAGCCCGAGGAATCGGCCGTGCTCTCCGCGCGGGAGCGCGAGGTGCTGGTGCTGGTGGCCGAGGCCCGCAGCAACCGGCAGATCGCGAGCAGTCTCGGGATCACCGAGGCGACGGTGAAACGGCACCTGCGCAATATCTTCGCCAAGCTGGACGCGGTGTCGCGCATCGACGCGGTGAACCGCGCGGTGGAGCTGTCGCTCATCCCCGGGCAGCAGGGCGGTTCACCGCTCGGCGACCGGGCATGGCGGTGACTGCGGTACCGGATCGCTGCTGGTGAAGACGCGGCCGCTGATGTGCTGGCCCGCCTCGGAGACCAGATAGTCCACCCAGTCGGCGGTCTCCTCGACGCTCGCCGCGCAGCACTCCGGCAGCGCCTGCGTCCCGGCCGACACCGGCTCCCCGGCGCAGTCCACCTCGGCGACTACGGTGTTCACGCGTACACCACGTGAGCCGAGTTCTTCGTCGAGCGTGGTGGTCACCTCGTGCACCGACTCGCGGGACGCGGGTTCCCCGGGCTGACCGTGCGCGCTACCGGTCTGGGCCAGATTGACGATGCGGCCCTCACCGGCGTCGGCGAGGTAGCGTCCGGCCGCGCGGCTCACCAGCAGGGGAGCCCGCAGCCCCGGTTTCGGTCCGCTCGCCGACGCCTCGTCGCGCCCGGGAAACTGCGTATTCACCACTACCGCAGGCGGTCCCAGCGTCTCGGCGACGCGGGTCACCGCGGCTTCGGCTTCGTGGAGATAGCGCACGTCGGCGCCGAAGGCCCAGGGGCGGGGGTGGGTCGGACCCAGCGCGTCCAGCGAGGTGTCACACCACGAGGCCCGCAGATCGACCATGGCGATGACGAAACCGCGGCCCGCCAGCCGATGCACCACCGCCGCGCCGAGGCTGCTGCCCGCTCCGACGACGATGGCCACGCGGGGTGGGTCGTCCACCATGGCGAGGCTCCCTTCTGTTGAATTCCCGGCTCGGATACGAGTGCTCACCCTAAGCGATCTCCGAGTTCCGCCGAACCCGCCACAGCCCGAATGCTGCGAAAGTAGCATCGGACGGGTGCGCCGATACTCCCTTCAATACCGGTGGTCATCCTTTTCGTGCTCCGTGTAGTACCGCATACGGGGAATATTCGAGACGGTGAATTCTGAATAGCGTTTTCCGGTATGCAGAGGGGTATCGCAGCAGTTCGAATTCCGGCCGACTACATCACCTGGACAGTTCTCGCCCGCATTTCCCGGGAAATCGTTCAGGAATCGCGGGTCTCGGTACAGATCATCTTCCTGGTGCGTTTCTGCACCGCCGCGGCGCTGGGTGCGGCGGTGCTCGGCCCTACGGTGTGGGTGGCGGCCGCGGCCTGGCTGCTGAGCACGATCGCGGCCTATGTCTTCAACGGCGTGATGGATCGCACCGAGGACCGCGCCAATGGTTCCACCCGGCCGATCAGCCGGGGTTCGCTGCCGGTGCCGGTCGCGCTGGCCGGCGTCGCGGGCGCCGCGGCGACGGCGGTGCTGCTGGCCTGGGCGGTGGACCCGAGCGGGCTGTTGATGCTGCTGGTGCTGGGCAATCTGGCGCTCGGCTACGCCTATTCCGGTGCCCCGTTCTACGGCAAACGCCGAGGTGACACCGCTGCGCTGCTGGTCCTCGGCTCGGGCATACTCACCTACGCGGCGGGCTGGCAGGCCGCGGGCAGGCTCGGTGGCCTGCCGGTGCTGGTGCTCGGCGCGGCGATGTCGCTGTGGATGGCCTGCGTCGGCGCGGTGGTCAAGGACCTCTCCGATGTCGAGGGCGACGCGGCGGCCGGGCGCCGGACCCCGGCCGTGGTGTGGGGCGCGACCCGGGTGCGGGTGCTGGCCGGGGCGAACGCGGCCCTGATCGCCGGTGGGTACCTGACGGTCGCGCTCACCGTCGCGCCGGTGCTGTTGCCCTCGGCGTTCGCGCTGGTCGCCGGGGCGCTCGGGGTGATCGTGCTCGCCGCGGCGACGGGCCGGGCCGACACCAGGGCGGGCCGTCGGCTGCCGTACCAGGCGTACATGGTCGCGCAGTACGCCGTGCACATCGTCGTCCTGGTGACGCTGATCCCCGCCGCCGTGCTCTGAGGAAATCAGCCGCCGCGATACCCGCGCGAAAAGAAGCCCCACCCGGCCGGGTGGGGCTTCTTTCGTTCATCCGTCATGGATGTTCAGGACGATGATTTCACCTCGAATTCCGCCAATCGGGATCTGACGATTTTCCCCGAACCATTTCTCGGGATCTCGTCGACCACCACCACATCGCGGGGCACCTTGTAGCGCGCCAGCTGCGATTTGACGTGGGCGCGAATTTCGTCGGCGTCGAGTTCGGCGCCCGCCCGCGCCACCACGAATGCGCGCAACCGCTGACCGAAATCGCTGTCCGGAACTCCGATGACGGCCGCGTCGGCGATATCGTCGCGGTCCACCAGCAGATTCTCCACCTCCGCCGGGTACACGTTCTCGCCGCCGGAGACGATCATGTCGTCGTCGCGCCCGTCGACGAACAGCAGGCCGGAGCGGTCGAAGTGGCCGATGTCGCCGGTGGAGATCATCCCGTCGCGACGGTCCTTGTCGCGTCCGTCGGTGTAGCCGCCGAAGCTCAGCTCGTTGGCGACGAAGATCGTTCCCGGCGTATCGGGTTCGGTGATCCTGCGACCCGCGCGATCGTAGAGGGCCACCCGCACGCCGATCGGTGGGCGCCCGACAGTGCCGGGCGCCCTGCGCAATTCGGCGGGCGTGGCCACCGAGACCGTGGCGACCTCGGTGGCGCCGTAGTTGTTGTGCAGGACATCGCCGAATGCGGCGGTGGTCGCCGCGCACAGCCCGGGCGAGATGGCCGAACCGCCGCTGGCGATCACCCGCAGCGACGAGACATCATGGCGCGCCAGCACTTCGGGGCCCAACGCGATGATGCGGCTCAGCATGGTCGGCACCACGATCAGGGTGTCGGCGCGGTGCCGGGCGACCTGGGCCAGCGTGTTCTCGGCGTCGAATTTGCCGCGGCCGAACACCACCGTCTTGCCCAGCGACATGGCGAAGGAGAACTGGCCGAGGCCGGTCGCGTGGAACAGCGGGGCGGCGATCACCATCGTGCCGCCACGCGTCAGCGGGATGCGATCGAGCACCTGCGCCGATTGCAGTGGTGAGATCTTCTTGCGGACAGCACCTTTCGGAGTGCCGGTGGTGCCGCTGGTGAGCAGCACCAGGCCGCCGGTCTCGGCGGGCAGCGGCAGCGGATCGGTCGGGTGGGCGGCGATCAGCTCTTCCACCGAGCGCGGCCCGTCCGCGCCCGCGGGCTTGTGGTTCCAGGTGTGGAACCGGGTGACCTCGGCGGGCAGTTCGGCGGCGACGGCGTCGAATTCGTCGTCGTGGAACAGCACGGTCACGCCCTCGCGGGTGGCGACATCGCGCAGTTGGGGTCCGCCGAACCCGGTGTTGAGGATGACCAGCCGCACCCCCAGTTTGCCGGTCGCGATCATGGCCGCGACCAGGCCGCGATGATCGCGGGCCAGCACGCCGGCGATGTCGCCGGGGCCGATGCCCGCCGCGCTCAGGCCGCGGGCCAGCGCGTTGGACCGGCGGTCGAGCGCGCCGTAGCTGAGCGTGCCGCGGCCGTCGACGAGGGCGGGGCGATCCGGTTCGTAGCGGGCGGTGTAGCTGATCATCGCCGGGAACGGGCCACAGCGCTGGGCGATGGTGGCGGTTCTGGCGTCGGCGGCCAGGTTGAACGGGTGGATGAAGCCGCGCCGGGCGAGGATCACCAGCGAGCGGAGCACCTTGACGGTGCGCCCGATGTTCATGACAGCACCAGCGCCAGGGCCAGCCCGAGCCCGACGGCATCGGTGTTGCGGAAGCCGAGCACCACGGCGGGCTGGGTTTCCCCGCGCACCAGACCGACCCGGATCTGCTGGACCCGCAGGACGATCGCGGGCAGTACGCAGACCACCAGCACCGGGTTCAGCGAGCCGATGACGAACGGCGCGACCAGCAGGATCAGGCTCAGCACCGACAGCGCCCAGATCAGGCCCCGGTAGACCCCCGGCGGCGTGACGGCGGCGAGTGTGCGACGGCCCGAGGCCAGATCGCCCACCCGGTCACCGAAGTTGGCATAGGCCGCGACCAGCAGCATGCACACCCCGACCAGCGCGCCGATCAGCAGCACGTCGGCGCTCCACTGCCGCGCGATCAGCCAGTAGGTGCCGATCACCTCACCGGCGTAGACCAGGAAGAACGCGAACTCCAGCCCGCCCGGCCGGTAGCTGAACTTCAGCAGCCAGGAGTACTGCACCGCGATCGCGACCACGGCCAGGTAGGCGAGCAGGAACGGCAGCGGTACGTCACCGCCGAGCGGCACCAGCAGCGCCACCCCGGAACCGAGCGCGATCAGCCCGGTGATCACGGCGAAGGCGATGGCCTCGCGTTCGCTGATCCGGCCCGACAGCAGCGGCTTGTTGGATTTCGGCAGGTGCCCGCCGCTGCCGTAGTTCTGGGCGTCGGTGCCGTCGCGCAGCCCGACGACATCGTCGGCGGCGCAGCCCGAGACCTTCATCGCGATCATGCCCAGCAGCATGAGGCCGAGCGCGACGGCCGTGCCCGGCCTGCTCACGTCGTCGTGCACCAGCAGGAGCACGGCGAGCAGCCAGGCGTAGAGGTGGTGGTAGACCCGGAGCTTGCCCAGGCGGAAATAGGCGCCAGCCTTGTCCGCGAGGGTGGTCCGGGGCGACCGCATGGTGTCAGTGGTCATGTCGAATCCCTGGTCGGTGTGCGCGTTCGGGCCGGTCAGCCCTGGTGCGAGAGCAGTCGCGACAGCGCGGTGCGCTGGATCTTCCCGGTCGCGGTCCGGGGGAAATCGTGGAAGTCGAGGACGACGGGCGGGGCCAGCCGGGGCAGATCGGCGACCGCGGCACGCCAGGCGCTCTCGTCGAATTCGCCGGTGCGCAGGGCGATCACGGGCACGACCTCGCCGTCGTGTTCGAGCGCGATGGCCTCGAGCAGCCACGGCATCCTGGCCAGCAGGACATCTTCCATGGCGATGGCGCTGGGGATCACCGACATCCGCTCCACCTGGCGGTCGATCAGGATGATCCGGCCGAGCCGGGTCCGCTTGCCGTAATCGCCGGTGTCCCACCAGCCGTCGTCGCTGAGGTTGGCCGCGGCGGCCTCGGGCCGGTTGATGTAGGTCTGGAACAGTCCTTCGGACTGCACCTGGATGCGTCCCGGGGTGCCCGCGGGCACCGGTGCCCCGTCCGGGCCGACGATGCGCGCTCGCGAGTAGCCCGGTGCGGTCCAGCCGGCCGAGTGCCCGGACAGTACGCGCTCGATGCTCGCGTAGCGTCGCCCGGCCAGGCCCTTGAAGTGCACCTTGGCCGCGATCCCGCCCAGTTCGGACTGGCCGTAGGCCTCCAGGAACGAGGCCAGCCGGTACTTGCTGCCCGCCAGCAGCCGTCGCACGGTGCCGGGGTGGATCACGTCGAAGGTGCTCACGTAGTGCCGGATCGAGGCCAGGGAACCGTTGTCGGCCAGGTGTTCCCACTGCATGAAGGTGTTCGGGTGCGCCTCCAGATAGATGGGCCGGTAGCGGCGCACGAACCGGCCGACCGACTCGGCGGAGTGATCGGCGAGCACCAGCAGCGGCACATCCCGGCGCAGCGCGCACAGCAGCCCGGTCACCGTGCGGAAGTGCACCGGCGACACCGCCACCGCGGCGTAGCCGCGCAGCCGGCCCAGGATCGCGCCGATCTCCTGCGCGTATCCCTGGTTGTCGGTGGCCAGCCGGGTGTACTGCACCAGCTTCGGCACGCCGGTGGTCCCGGAGGTGTGGGTGACGATGTAGGGCGCGGTACCGGGCATGGCGACAGCGCTGGTCCGTCGCGGCGCGGTGGCGGGCAGTCGCGCCGCCAGCTCGGCCCAGTCCTCGGCCTGCCGGAAGATGCCGAGCTGTTCGCATTTGGCGAGGCGGTCGGCGGTGGTGACGATGCGGTCCACCGAGACCGGCTTGAGCATCCGCCCCAGCGTCGCGGCGTCGATGGCGGGGCTGATCAGCACCGGCACCCCGCCGACGGCGGTGAGCGCGGCGACGGTGATCATGACGTCGATCGGGGCGTCGAGCCAGACCGCGCAATAATCACCGGGCCGGATTCCGGCCTCGTCGAAAATGGTCGCCGCGCGGGTCGCGGCGTCGGCGATATCGGTCAATTCGACTTTGTTGTCGACCACCGGGACCGCGGCCGAGGTGTGGTCGGCGATCCACGGCCGGGATTTCGGCGCGACTTCGAGTAGCTGGTCGTAGATGAGATTTCGATTTCGGGCCATGATTATCACTCACTGTTCCGGCGGCTGAATAACTCGGAATCCGAGCATAGGAGCGGATTTCGGGCCGGAGCAATGGTCGTGGAATGGCAAGATGCGAGGTCCGGCTGGCAACGTTTTGTCACACAGCACCTTGTCATATCGGCGCGCTGTCGCCCGGCGATAGCTTTCGGTCCATGGTGAATCAATTGAACGAATCGCGGATCGCGCTGGTCACCGGGGCCGGCGGCGGGATCGGCAGGCGGATCGTGCACCGGCTGGCCGCGCAGGGGGTGACCGTCGTCGGCGTCGACCGCTCGCCCGAGGCGGTGACCACGCTGAAATCCATTCCGGGACGGGTGGTGCCGATCCAGGCCGACATCACCGAATCGGCCGAGGCCGAGCGCATCGTCGCCGAGATCGAGCGCGACCTCGGCGCGCTGGATTACCTGGTCAACGCCGTGGGCGTGCTGCGGGTGGGCGAGGTCGTCTCGCTGTCGGAGGCCGACTGGGAGGAGATGTTCGCCGTCAACGCGACGGGGGTCTTCCTGATGATCAAGGCGGTGGTGCGCCGGATGATCCCGCGCCGCAGCGGCGCGATCGTGACGGTGTCGTCCAATGCCGCGCGCACCCCGCGCGCCTCGATGTCGGCCTATTCGGCCTCCAAGTCCGCGGCCACGATGCTGGCCAAATGCGCCGCGCTCGAGGTGGCGAAATACGGAATCCGCTGCAATGTCGTCTCCCCGGGTTCGACCCGCACCGACATGCTGCGGGTGAGCTGGGAGGACGAGGACCGTTCGGCCGCCACCATCGCCGGCGTCCCCGAGAAATTCCGTCTCGGAATTCCGCTCGGGCGTATCGCCGATCCCGACGACATCGTCGATGCCGTCGAATTCCTGCTGTCCGACCGCGCCCGGCACATCACGATGCAGGAGCTCACGGTGGACGGCGGCGCCACGCTCGGTGTGTGAGCGCGCAGAAGTCAGCACAGATCGGAGGAATGATGATGTTCGGTGGAATTCCCGACGTTATTTCGTATGACATGCCGGGGCGGGCGCAGCTGCCGGAGAATATCGTCGAGTGGAAGATCGAACCCGATCGCGCGGTATTGCTCGTCCACGATATGCAGAACTATTTCGTGCGCCCGTTGCGGGCGGGCGGCTCGCCCTATACCGAGCTGGTCGGCAATATCGCGCGACTGCGCGCGGCGTGTGTGCGCGCCGGCGTCGCCGTGGTCTACACCGCGCAGCCGGGCGGGATGACCCCGGTCGAACGCGGCCTGCTGCGCGATGTGTGGGGCCCCGGCATGAGCACCGACCCCACCGATCGCGCGGTGGTCGACGAGCTCGCTCCCGCACCGCGGGACCACGTCTCGACCAAGTGGCGCTACAGCGCCTTCCACAAGTCCGGCCTGCTGGACCGGCTGCGCGACAGCGGCCGCGACCAGCTGATCCTCACCGGCGTGTACGCCCATGTCGGCGTGCTCGTCACCGCCTGCGAGTCCTACTCCCACGACATCGAGACCTTCCTCGCCGCCGATGCCGTGGCCGATTTCTCCGCCCGTGAGCACCAGCTGACCCTGGACTACGCGGCCGCGCGGTGCGCCATGGTGCGGACCACCGACGACCTGGTGGCCGCGCTGGGGACCGGGGTGTGACATGACGACCGATCCCACCCCGGCGCTGCTGGCGCGCGTCCTGGCCGACCCGGCCCAGCCGTTCGCGCTGCTGCAACGCACCCCGGGCACCATCGACATCCTCCTCGGTGAGTTCACCGAACTGCCCGGCCTTGACCGGGTGGCCGCCACCGCCGAGCACACCGATCTGCTGCTGCTGGTCCCGTACCGGCAGATCACCGAACGCGGCTTCCCGTGCAACGACGACCACGCCCCGCTGCTGGCGATGTCGGTGCGCGAGCACGAGATCGTCGACCGCGACCTGGTCCTGGCCGCCATCGGCCCCGATCGCGGCGCCGAGCCGATCGCCGCCGACGGCTTCCGCTTCGACGTCGACGACGCGGACTACCGCGATATCGTCCGCACGATCGTCACCGACGAGATCGGCACCGGGGTCGGCTCGAACTTCGTGATCAGCCGCGCGCTGGTCGGTTCGCTCGGCCCCGATCACCGGCAGCGCACGCTGGGCATGTTCCGCAGGCTGCTCAGCGGCGAACGCGGCGCCTACTGGACCTATCTCGTGCACACCGGCACCAGGACCTTCGTCGGCGCCAGCCCCGAAGCGCACGTCACCCTCGACGACCACACCGTCTCGATGAACCCGATCAGCGGCACCTACCGCTATCCGGCCTCCGGGCCGACGGTGCCGGGCCTGCTGGACTTCCTGGCCGACGCCAAGGAGAACAACGAGCTGTTCATGGTGGTCGACGAGGAACTGAAGATGATGTCGGCGCTGTGCCCGGCGGGCGGCACCGTGGCCGGGCCGTATCTCAAGGAGATGGCCCACCTCGCGCACACCGAGTACCTGCTGCGCGGGCGCACCGAGGCCGGCGTCGCGGAGGTGCTGCGCGAGACCCTGTTCGCGCCGACCGTGGTCGGTTCGCCGCTGGAGAGCGCCGCGCATGTCGTGGCGCGCTACGAGACCACCGGGCGCGGCTACTACAGCGGGATCATCGCCTACCTGGACCGCGATCGGGGCGGCTCACCCCGGCTGGACTCGGCCATCCTCATCCGGACCGCCGTGGTCGATGCCGAGGGCACGGCCCTGGTGCGCGTCGGCTCGACCCTCGTGCGCGATTCCGACCCCGACGCGGAAACCAAGGAGACCTGGGCGAAGGCGGCGGCTCTGCTCGCGGGGCGCACCGCCCCGCCCGGACCGGAATTCGGTACCCGGCAGGAGATCTCGGCGGCCCTGCGCAGCCGCAACGCCACCGCCTCCCAGTTCTGGTTCGCCGAGGCGGGTGTGCGCCGCATCGGCGCGTCGCGACTGACCGGCTCGGTCCTGCTCATCGATGCCGCCGACCGGTTCACCACGATGCTGGCCAGCATGCTGCGCTCGCTGGGCCTGCGGCTGACCATCGCCGATTACGACGACGAGGTGGACCCGGCCGACTACGACCTGGTCGTCCTCGGTCCCGGCCCCGGCGATCCCGGCGCGGTCGACGACGCCAGGATCATGGCGATGCGCAGGCGGCTCAAGGAGCTGCTGGCCGCCGACCTGCCCTTCGTCGCGGTCTGCCTGAGTCACCAGATCCTCTGCGCCGCGCTGGGTTTGCAGATCGATCGGCTCGACCGGCCGAATCAGGGTGTGGGACGCGACATCTCGCTGTTCGGTACGCCGGTGCGCGTTGGCTTCTACAACACCTTCGTGGCGCGCAGCCCGCTCGGGTCCTTCGACTCGGTGCTCGGCGAAGTGGAGGTGAGCCGCGAACCGAGTACCGGTGAGGTGTACGCGCTGCGCGGAGAACGCTTCGCCTCCATGCAGTTCCACGCCGAATCGGTGCTCTCGCACGACGGTCCCGCGGTGCTGGCCGCGGTGGTCGCCCGGCTGCTGACCCGCTCGGCCCGGCCCGGCGCCGCCGTACTCGCGGCGGAGGCGGTGAGCGCTCGTGGCTAGCCTGGCGCGCCGGGTGGGCGGCGCGGTCGCGGCGGTGCTGAATCAGCCCGTGCCGCTGCGGCACACGCGCGCCGAGGTGCCGGTGGCGGGCAAACGGATCCTGATCACCGGCGCGTCGTCGGGGATCGGGCGCGCGGCCGCGCTGGCCGCCGCCGACGCCGGAGCCGAGGTGGTGCTGGTGGCCCGGCGCGAGCCGGAACTGGCCGGGCTCGCCGCCGAGATCCACGCGCGCGGTGGGCAGGTGCGTCACCGCGCCTGCGATCTCACCGACACCACCGAGCTCGACGCGCTGCTGGAGTGGGTGCGCACCGACCTCGGCACGGTGGACGTGCTGGTCAACAACGCGGGCAAGTCGATCCGGCGGCCGGTGACCAAATCGCTGGACCGGATCCACGATTTCCAGCGGACGATGGACATCAACTATTTCGGCCCGGTGCGGCTGACGCTGGGCCTGCTGCCCGCGATGCTCGATGCCGGTGCGGGCCATGTGGTCAATATCGGCACCTGGACCGTGCCGACCGGGACCTCGCCCCGCTTCGCGGCCTATCACAGTTCCAAGATGGCGCTGACCGGGCTCGGGCACTGCCTGGACGCGGAATTGTCCGGGCGCGGTATCGCGGTGACCACGATCCACTATCCGCTCGTGCACACCGAGATGAGTGCGCCGACACCGGAATACCGGGAATTGCCCGGACTCACCCCGGAACAGGCCGCGGAATGGATCATCACCGCCGTCCGGCACCGCCCGGTCCAGGTGATCCCGCGTTTCGTGCCGCTGCTGCGTGCCCTGTATTTCGCCGATCCCCGCGCGGTGGGCCGGCTGCTCTCGCGCACCGGGTAGCTGGCAGTCAGCTGCTATGGAATCCGACCGGCAGCCCGAATTAGCTTTGTTCACAGGAGGATTGGAAACAATGACGAACGAGAATATCGCCGCGGCGACGGTGCCGCTGCGCTGGATCGGCCCGATCAAACTGTCCGGCAATGTCGCCGACGGTCTGGTCGAGGTGCCGCTGGCCACCTACGAAACGCCGCTGTGGCCCTCGGTGGGCCGCGGCGCCAAGATCTCCACCCTGTGCGAGCGCGGCATCGTCGCCACCCTGATCGACGAGCGGATGACCCGCTCGGTGCTGCTGGAAGCCGACGACGCGGGCACCGCGCTCGCCGCCGCCCGCCAGCTCGCCGCCGAACTGCCCCGCCTGCAGGCGATCGTGGCCGGGTGCAGCCGGTTCGCCCAGCTCATCGACATCCATCACCAGATCGTCGGCAACCTGCTGTTCGTCCGCTTCGAGTTCACCACCGGTGACGCCTCCGGCCACAACATGGTGACCCTGGCCTCGGACACCCTGCTCGGCGATATCACGCAGACCGTGCCCGGCGTGCGCTACGCCTCGGTGTCGGGCAATTTCTGCACCGACAAGAAAGCCTCCGCCGTCAACGGCATTCTGGGCCGTGGCAAGAATGTCGTGGCCGAACTGCTGATTCCGCGCGAGGTGGTCGAACAGCGCCTGCACACCACGGCGGCCAGGGTGGCCGAACTGAATATCCGCAAGAATCTCATCGGCACCACGCTGGCAGGCGGAATCCGTTCCGCCAACGCGCATTACGCCAATATGCTGCTCGGTGTCTATCTGGCCACCGGCCAGGACGCCGCGAATATCGTCGAGGGTTCGCAGGGCATCACCCATGCCGAGGACCGCGACGGCGATCTGTATTTCTCGTGCGCGCTGCCCAATCTCATCGTCGGCACCGTGGGCAACGGGAAATCCCTGGATTTCGTCGACGAGAACCTGGCCCGGATGGGCTGCCGGGAGAGCCGGGAAACCGGCGGCAACGCGCGCAGGCTCGCGGTGATCACCGCCGCCGCCGTGCTCTGCGGGGAATTGTCCCTGCTCGCCGCCCAGACCAACCCGGGCGAATTGATGCGCACCCACCTGCGCTTCGAACGCTCGACCGCAGAGTGAGGACAGGGCAATGACACTGCCGATCGGAATTCACGACATCGCGCTGGCCACCGGCCACTACGCGATGGACCTGGCCGAACTGGCCGGCCACTACGGCACCGACGTGGGCAAGTACTACGTGGGCCTGGGCCAGAGCACCCAGACCGTGCCCGCCCCGGACGAGGACATCGTCACCCTGGGCGCCACGGCGGCCCAGCAGATCCTGGCCCGCCACGGTGCCGAGGGCATCCGCACCATCCTGTTCGCCACCGAGACCGGCATCGACCAGTCCAAGGCGGCCGCGGTCTACCTGCAGGATCTGCTCGGCCTGCCCGCCGCGACGCGCGCGGTCGAGCTCAAACAGGCCTGCTACGGCGGCACCTCGGCATTGCAGCTGGCCGCCGGCATGGTCGCCCGCGATCCGCGGCAGCGGGTCCTGGTGATCGCCGCCGACGTGGCGAAGTACGACCTCGACTCGGCCGGGGAGGCCACCCAGGGCGCGGCCGCGGTGGCGATGCTGGTGTCGGCGAATCCGGAGATCGCCGTCCTCGACGACGAATCCGGGCTCTACACCGCCAATATCCAGGACTTCTGGCGCCCGAACTACCGCGGCACCCCGCTGGTCGACGGCAAGCTCTCCATCGGCACCTATCTCGACGCCGTCGAGCAGGCGTGGAAGGACTACGAGGTCAGGGGCGGTCGCGGCTTCACCGAGTTCGCCGGATTCTGCTACCACCAGCCCTTCACCAAGATGGCCTACAAGGCGCACGCCCGGCTGCTCGAGCTCAAGGGCGTCGCGCCCACCCAGCAGCGCCTCGACGACGACCTGGCCCGCACCACGCTCTACAACCGGGCCATCGGCAACAGCTACACCGCCTCGCTCTACGTCGGGCTGCTCGCGCTGCTGGACCACTCCGGGGATCTGTCGGGTCGGCCGGTGGCGCTGTTCAGCTACGGCTCCGGCGCGGTGGCCGAGCTGTTCTCGGTGACCCTGGTGCCCGGCTATCGGGAACTGTTGCGCGCCACGGAGAACCAAGCCGCGATCGCCGGCCGCGAGCCCATCACCTACGCGGACTATCGCGCGGTGCGCGCGGTCACGCTGCCCGAGGACGGCAGTGACCTGGTGCTCCCGGTGACCAGCCGCGGCCCCTTCCGGCTGCACGGGAGCACCGGCCACTCGCGCGTCTACACCGCCACCTCCGCGCGGTGAGGGAGAGTGCGATGCGGTCACTACCCCGGAGCGCGCCCACCCCGCGTGGGGGTCATGCCGTCGCCGACGAGATCGTCGGCTCCGGCCGGGCGGGCGCCAAACTGATCCTGTTCGGCGAGCACGTGGTGCTCTACGGCAAGCCGGCGATCTCACTGCCGGTGCCGTCGCTGCCGGTCACCGCGCGGGCGCGGCGCTGGGACGGCCCGGTGGTCATCGAATCGGCGCCCTTCGACGCCGTGCCGTCCGGGCGGCCGGGGGAGTCGCCGGTGTCGCGGATGGCGGTGACCGCGGCCTGTGACCAGCTCGGCATCCCCGACGACGGACTGTTCGTCACCGTGGACAGCGGCATCCCGCCCGGTCGCGGATTCGGTTCCAGCGCGGCCAGTTCGGCGGCCATCATCGCCGCCGTCGCCGCGCTGTGGCACGAGGAGTTCGACGACGACACCCTGTTCACCCTGGTCCAGCGCGCCGAGGCGCTGGCCCACGGCAAGGCCAGCGGCGTGGACGCGCGCACGGTGATCAGCCCCGGTGGACCGCTGTGGTTCCAGCACGGCGTCGCCACACCGCTGGCGCTGCCCGCTGTGGGAGAGCCGCCGGTGCTGGTGGTGGCCGACACCGGCGTCTACGGCAGCACCCATCTGGCCGTCGAGACCGTGCGCCGCCGCCTGGCCGCGCTCGGCGGCGCGGGCACCCAGCTGCTGAACCTGTCGGAGACGATCACCACCGACGCCGCCGTGGCGCTGGCCGCGGGCCGGTCGGCCGAGGTGGGCGCGGCCATGAACACCACCCACGACATCCTCGGGCAGCTCGGGGTGAGCTGCCCGGAGATCGAGACACTGGTGGCGGCGGCCCGCGCGGCGGACGCGCTGGGCGCCAAGCTGTCCGGCGGCGGGCTCGGCGGCTGTGTGATCGCGCTGGCCGCCGATGCCGCGCACGCCCAGCGGGTGCGTGCGGCGGTGCTCGCGGCCGGCGCGCAGAGCTGCCACACCGTCATCCTGGGCGCGGGGGAGGGCACGTCGTGAGCGCGGGTGTGACGGCCACCGCCTATCCGAATATCGCGCTGATCAAGTACTGGGGCAAGCGCGACGAGGCGCTGCACCTGCCGCTCACCACCAGCCTGTCGCTGACGCTCGACGTCTTCGCGACCGTCACCACGGTCACCGTCGCCGACGAGCTGCCCGCCGATGCGGTCACCCTCGGTCATCCGCGGCAGGTCCCGCCTGCTCAGGTGCCGCCACCCGCGGCGGCCCCGGCCGCGTTCGCCGCCAAGGTCAGCGCCTTCCTCGACGTGGTCAGGGAGCTGGCCGGGGACCGGCGGCCCGCCCGGGTCGTCACCGTCAATACCGGCCCGACCGGGGCCGGACTGGCCTCCTCCGCCTCCGGTTTCGCCGCGCTCGCGATGGCGGCCGCCGCGGCCTACGGCCTCGACCTCGATCAGCGGGAACTCTCGCGGCTGGCCCGGCGCGGTTCCGGCAGCGCCTCGCGCTCGATCTACGGCGGGTTCGCCCAGTGGCATCGCGGCACCGGCCGGGGCGCGGCGGGCGACCGCAGCAGCTACGCCGAACCCGTCGACGCGCCACTGCTCGACCCCGCGCTGGTGGTGGCCATGGTGGACGACCGGGAGAAGGCGGTGTCGAGCCGGGTCGCCATGCGCCGCACGGTCGACACCTCGCCGTTCTTCCATCCGTGGGTGCGCAGCAGCGCCTACGACCTGCGCGAGATGCTCGCCGCCCTCGCCGCGGGCGACCTGCCCGCGGTGGGCGAGATCGCCGAACGCAACGCCTTGGGCATGCACGCCACCATGCTCGGCGCCCGGCCCGCCGTCCGGTACTTCGCCCCGGGTTCGATGCGGGTGCTCGACCGGGTGCTCGCCTTGCGCGCGGAGGGAATCGCGGCCTACGCGACCATGGACGCGGGGCCGAACGTGAAGGTCCTGTGCTACCGCCGCGACAGCGCGGTGGTAGCGGCCGCGCTGGCGGAACTCGACGACGCACCCCGCGTCGTGGTGGCCAACTCCGGCCCGCCCGCGACCCTCGGGTTCCAGCCACACGCCGTGGCGCGGACCGGCGCGGGCGTACGAGCGGGGGCGCTGATCGACGCGGTGGGGGCGGGCGCAACCGCAGCGGCCACAGGCAGGGACTTGCAGGGGCACCACACCCTGCCCGCGTCGGACGGCGGCGCGCGGTGATCACCGTCGACGTGCCCGGCAAGCTGTACATCGCCGGTGAGTATTCGGTACTCGCGCCCGGGGGCACAGCGGTCCTGGTCGCGGTGAACCGTTATCTGACAGTATGTTTGGCGCACGCCCAATCCGGCCGCCGCACGGTGACCTCCGCGCAACTGGGCGTCGACCAGCTCGCGCTCGGCCGCCGCGACGGGAGAACCGTTGCCGAGCAAGCAGACTCGGCTGCGGGCCTTGGTCCGGTGCTCACCGCGATCGATCTCGTCGACCGCTACGCCGCCGAGCTGGGACACGAGCCGATCGGGTTCGCGCTCGAGATCACCTCCGAGCTCGACGACCCCGGCACCGGCCGCAAGTACGGGCTCGGGTCCTCGGGAGCGGTGACCGTGGGCGTGATTCGCGCACTCGCCCAGGCATTCCGGCTCGACCTGGACGACGACACCCTGCTGCGTCTGGCGCTGCTGAGCACGTTCACCGTCGACCCGCACTGCTCGGGCGGCGACGTCGCGGCCTCGCTGCTCGGCGGCTGGATCGCCTATCGCGCCCCGGACCGCGCCTGGCTCGCCGACCAGCTCACCCACCCGGAGGTCACGGTCGGCGCGCTGCTGGACCGGCCGTGGCCGCTGCTGTCGGCCCGGCGGCTGCCGGGCCCGCGCACGGTACGGCTCGAGGTGGGCTGGTCGGGCGTACCAGCCCGGTCCAGCGGTCTGGTCGCGGCACTGCGCGGCCGGGTCGACGGTGATTCGGCGGCCTTCGCCCGTTTCGTGCTGGCGAGCAATGCCTGCGTGCATGCCGTCACCACGGCACTGGACACCGGTGACGACGCCGCGCTGGCGTCCGCGGTCGCCATGGCGGGCGCGCTGTTGCGCGCCATGAGCGGGCTGGCCGGGGTGGTCATCGAGACTCCCGCGCTGGCGGCGCTGCGCGGGGTCGCCGAATCGCTGGGCGCGGTGGCCAAGAGCTCGGGCGCGGGCGGCGGCGACTGCGGTATCGCGATCGTCGCCGCGTCCGAGGCCGACCGGTTGCGCGCGCACTGGCGTGCCGTCGGCATCACCCCACTGGAACTTCTAGTACATCAACCGATTCGAGGGAAGGACTGGGCCGGTGACATCAACCGTCTCGCAGATCTACGGCAGTCGTAAGGACGACCACGTGCGCCTGGCGGTGGCCCAGCACCACCAGCGGCGGGCGGGCAATCAGTTCGACGAGGTCGGCTTCGTCCACCAGGCGCTGGCGGGCACCGCGGAATCGGCGGTCTCGCTGGCGACAGAGCTGGCGGGCACCCACTGGCCGGTGCCGCTCTACATCAACGCCATGACCGGCGGCAGCGCCCGCACCGGTGAGGTCAACCGCGGCCTGGCCATCGCCGCGCGCGAAGCGGGAGTGCCGATCGCCTCCGGTTCGATGAGCGCCTACCTCGCCGACCCGGCGGTCGCGCCGACGTATCGCGTACTGCGCGAGGAGAATCCGGACGGCTTCGTGCTCGCGAACGTCAACGCCAACGCCACCCCGGAGATGGCCCGGCGGGCGATCGACCTGATCGCCGCCGACGCCTTGCAGATCCACGTCAACACGATCCAGGAGATCGTGATGCCCGAGGGCGACCGGGACTTCTCGGCCTGGCCCCGCCAGATCGCCGCGCTGGTCGCGGGGGTGGACGTGCCGGTGATCGTGAAGGAGGTCGGGTTCGGGATGAGCCGCGCGGCGGTGGCCCGGCTGGCCGACCTCGGCGTCTCGATCGTCGACGTCTCCGGCCGCGGCGGCACCGATTTCGCCACCATCGAGAACGCCCGCCGCCCGCGCGAGGACTTCGCCTACCTGGCCGGCTGGGGACAGTCCGCCGTCGCCGGCCTGATCGACGCGGCCCCCGTGGCCGCGGAGCGCGGCGTGGCACTGCTCGGCTCGGGTGGGGTGCGCAACCCGCTGGATGTGGTGCGCGCACTCGCGTTGGGCGCCAAGGCCGTCGGCGCGTCGGGACAGTTCCTGTCGATCCTCGAGGACGAGGGTGTCGACGCGCTGGTGACCACGCTGACCGGCTGGCTCACCCAGATCCGTCAGCTCATGGTGGTGCTCGGCGCGCACACCGTCGCCGACCTCACCGCGACCGATGTGCTGCTCACCGGCGAACTCGCCGAATTCAGCAGGCTGCGCGGAATCGATCCCGGGGAATTCGCCAACCGCACGCACTGAGCACCGCCCGGCGGCCGGCACCACACGGTGCC
>NZ_JBSGDP010000047.1:0-48615 GCF_053602435.1 Nocardia sp. NPDC004415 | reverse complement strand
GTCGAGCGGTCGTAGATCCAGGTGTCGGGTCCCGGCTGCGGCAGCCCGGCGGCCTGGACCGCCGCGGCCGAGGGCCGGAAACTCGGGCTGCGCGGGATGTCGTCGACCACGTAGACCAGATCCGGTCGCTGATCGAGCTCGAGCGCCCGCATCGCCTCGGTGACGTCACCCGGTTCGATCCGGTGCCCGGTGCGCACGCTCAGCGCGGCCGCGGCCAGGGTGCCCGCCGCGGTGGGCAGCGCGAAGGCCACCTCCATGTCGACGGCGGTGATGTCGTTGAGCACGTCGACGATCGGCTGGGTGAACACCGGACCGCGCCCGGTGCGGATGACGGTGTCGCGGCGGTCCAGCAGCCAGTAGTCGCCGTCGCTGTCGCGGCGGAACAGGTTCTCCGTCGGCCACCAGGCGTCACCGGCCTTGAACACCCCGCGCAGCCCACCGTCGGAGATGTCGCCACCGTCGACGGCCTTGCCCAGCAGCAGGCCGGGCTCGTTGTCGGCGCAGCGCCGCGCGAAACCGCTGTCGCCCACCAGGATCTGCTCGCTGAGCGGGTCGTAGGCCACCAGCTCCACGCGCGCGGTGCCCGGCACCGGCCTGCCCTTGGACCCGATCTTGGCGCCGTCGACATTGGCCAGCACCACGTCGCCGTCGATGGAGGCGTAGAACTCGAGCACCCGGGCCGGGTCGAACTGCTCGACCGTGCGCCGCCACAGCCCGGCGGGCATGCCGGAGCCGATGAACAGCCGGATCGGGTGGTTGTGCCCGGCCGGGAACACCTGCGCGTCGAGCAGATCGCGCAGCATCGTCCAGGTGTAGGTGACCACGGTGACGCCGTAGCGGTGCACCTCGGCGGCGAAGCGCCCCGGGTCCATGTCCATCGGCCGGGCCAGCGCGATCCGGCTGCCACCGGCGATGGCACCGCCGAGGCTCACCAGCAGTCCCGAGGAGTGGTGCAGCGGGGCCAGGCAGTAGACGGTGTCGCGGCGGTCGAGGTCGGCTGCGGTGGCGGTGCCGAAGGCCGACAGGGCCCAGCGGTGGTTGGTGATGTACTTGGCCTCGAGCCGGTCACCGGAACCGAGCACCAGCACGAACGCGAGTTCGCGGGCCAGGCCCGGGTTGGGGCGGTACCAGGCGGGCACGCGCACGCGTGCCGGGTCGATCTGCTCGAGGTCGATCACCCGCTCGCCGGTCGGCACCGGCAGCTGCCGGGTCGCGCCGCCGCCGAGCACCAGCACCCTGGCGCCGGTCGCCGCGGCCGCGCGCAGGTTCTCCGGATCGGTGATCAGCGTCTGCACGCCGGTGAGCTCGATGGCCCGGTCCAGTTCGGCGCCGGGGGCCAGCAGCACCGCGACAGCGCCGAGGCGCGAGAGCGCGGCCACCGAGGCCAGCGCGCTGGGCCGGGTCTCCATCATGATGCCGACGCGGGTCGCGGGCCGGATGCCCACCGAGATCAGCCCGCGCACGATGTTGTCGACGCGTTCCTCCACCGCCGCGTTGGTGTGCACACGGTCGTCGAAGAGCACCAGGTCCTTGTGCGGGGCGCGGCGCGCGTGCTCGGTGAGCAGCTTGCCAAGCGAGATGCGGGTGTGCGGCTGGATCATGCCCAGGCGGGTCAGCCGGGGCAGCGCGCGGGCGGCCTCCCCCGCGATCTCGAACGACCCGCGCAGGGTGCTGCTGGCGATACCCTCCAGCGCCTTGCCGACACCCGCGCCCGCCTCGGCCAGCGAGGCGGCGGTGTGCACCATCCGGGTGGCCGCGGTGCGCGGGGCATTGCTCGGCACGTGTTCGCGCATGGGGACGATCGCCTCGGGCAGGGTGCCGTTGCCGTCCATCCAGCCGATCCAGTCCCGCACCAGCGGCCAGGTGTGGTTGGTCGCCATCGAACCGGCCACCAGCCCGAAGTGCCCTGCCACCAGGCTGGCCTCGTAGACCTCGGCGTTCGGCGCGGCGCGCACGATGCCGCGCACCGCCGCGGGCTGACCGATGTCGTCGACCTCGCCGACGAAGGCCAGGATCGGGCACTTGAGCTCGGCCAGCGACACCGGGTGATCACGGATCACGAAGCCGCCCAGCATCATCCGGTTGTGCGCCACGAACTGCTTGAGCAGATCGGCCACCGCCGGACCCGAATACCCCACCCAGCCGTCGCTGTTGAGGAACCGGCGCTGACGTTCCTTGGGCAGCAGCGCTTCCCGGTCGTGCAGTTGCAGCAGGAAGTCGATGCGCGACTTCGCGGTCTTCACCGGGTCGAGCATCTGGAATCCGACGCGCACCATCGATTCGGTGATCGGCAGCCGGTGCATCACGTGGTCGGCCAGGAAGTCGGCCACCTCCGAGACCAGCCCGTAGGGCAGCCCGAACGGCATGCCCGCGACGATGTCGACCGGGCTGCCGAAGGTGACGATGGAGGCCACGCCCTTGCCGTAGCGGTAGGCCGTGGTCTGGTAGGCGAACATGCCGCCCTGCGAGTACCCCATCAGGTGCACCTGTGCGCCGGTGGCCTCGCACACGGTGTCGATCGCGGAGTTCACCGCGAGCACGTGATCGGCCAGATCACGTTCCCAGCCGCCCTCCTCGGTGGCCGGCGAGCCGAAATCGATGACCCAGCAGTCGATTCCGCTCGCGTGCAGGATCCCGACCGCACCGCCCGCCGCGTTGACGTCCCAGATGTCGGCATTGACCATCAGCGGCGGCACCAGCAGCGCCACCGGACGGCCCGACGTCGTGTCGTCCGGGAAGTAGTGCCGCAGCCGGTACATCCGCCTGCGCTCGACCACCTCGAACGGCGAGGACTCCACATCGTGCGCCAACCCGCCGAAACGGATGACCTCCAGCCCGTTCTGCGCGGTAGCCAGCAACCGCTGCACCGAACCGACTACACCCTTTGGACTGATATCCACTGTTCCCACCTGGCCTACCCTGCTGAAAGTGACACACCTCACACACCCCGATGTGCTCATATGAGCTAACCACACCGGACCTCCATTATGTGTCGGCTGTGACAGGCCGCATGTTCCGGCGATTCGCATCACAACCGCTGCACAGCGCACCGGGGCTCCCCGCTCCCCAGCGTCTTCGGTGACGGCCGGGACGAGCGTGTGGACCGATGGCGACACATCCGATAGATGCGCATATCTACATCTTCCGATGCTTCACAGTTCCTTGGCCAAATCACAGGATCGCCACAGTCGGCGACCAGGCCACCCACCCATCCTGGACAGGGAAAGTTTTCCGCAGAGGTGAGTGAGGTAGAGCGATGGTCGAGGTCGAGGTTCACGACGACACGGTGACGGTCCATGTACTCGGCGGGCACCGCCTCCTCGCCCTGCGCCAGCAGGTCGTGATCGACCGGGCCGCGATCACCGAGATCACCACCGCGGAGGTGGACCTGCGCCCGCCGTGGGTGCGCGCACCGGGCACCTTCATCCCCGGGGTGATCGCCGCGGGCGTCTACCGCGGCAAGGGCCGGAAAGAGTTCTGGGACACCACGTTCGGCGGCAGTGCGGTGCGTATCGATCTCGACGGGCCCGACTTCACCCGGCTCGTCGTCGACGTCGACGATCTCGACGCGGTCCTGGACGCGCTGACCGCCGAATCCGTCGGCGCCTGACCCGCGCGCGGCAGGCTCACCGGACGGCCGGTCCCCCACCGGTGGTGGCATGCTCGGCTCATGGGATTTTCGACAGCGCAGTCGGTGGATCGACGTTTCGTCCGTGTGGTGGCCATTTTCGATCGGTTGTTCCGCACCCCGGCGCACGGCGGGGGCGCCCTGTGCGTGTACCTGCACGGTGAGCCGGTGGTCGACGTCTGGGCGGGCTACGCCGCGCCCGGGGTGCCGTGGACGGCGGACTCGGTCGCGTTGGGGTTCTCCACCGGAAAAGGCGTGGCCTCCACGGTGATCCATCAGCTCGCCGAACGCGGGCAGATCGACTACGACACCGCGGTGGCCGAGTACTGGCCGGAGTTCGCCGCAGCAGGCAAGTCTCACATCACCGTGCGCGATGTGCTCACCCACCGGGCAGGCCTGCACCGGCTGCGCGGCCTGCTGCCCGGCCCGGTGGAGTCCTTCTTCGACGACAGCGCCGTCACCGCCGCGCTCGCCGCCGCCACGCCCGATCCCCGGCACCGCGTCACCAGCGGCTACCACGGCATCAGCTACGGCCATCTGGCCGCCGAGCTGGTGCGGCGGGTGACCGGGCGCGAGTTCACCGAGGTGGTGCGCACCGAGCTGGCCGAACCGCTGGGTGCCGAGGAACTGTGGTTCCGGGTGCCCGCCGACCAGCGCCACCGCATCGCCACCACCTTCCCGCGCCTGCGCGCCGCGGGCATGGACTGGGACCGGGGCTCGGATCTGCTCACCCGTACCAGGTTCGCGGCCGCCGCCGAGACCACGCCGCGGGGTTTCGCCGAGCTCATCGTCGATCCGCGGGTGCACGATTCGGTGATGCCCGGTGTCAACGGTGTCTTCTCCGCGCGCGCTCTGGCCCGCCTCTACGCCGCGCTGGCCAACGGCGGCGAACTCGACGGCACCCGCGTCCTCGACCCGGACTCGATCCGCCGGTTCAGCGCGCGGCAGGTCTTCACCCCGGACTACGTGCTGGCCTTCCGGATTCCGTGGGCGCTGGGCTACCACGGTGTCCCGATGAAACCCTCCAAGGCCGACCCGATCTCGGCGTTCGGCCATTTCGGGCTGGGCGGCTCGGGCGCCTTCGCCGATCCGGAAACGGGGCTGTCGCTGGCCTTCGTCACCAACCGGCTCGGCGGCAAGCTCACCCCACTCGGCGACGCGCGCCTCACCCGCCTGGGCACGGTCGCCCACAACATCGCGAAAGCCACCGCCGCGGCCCGGTGAAACGACACGGGCACGCGCCGTCGCGTTCGGCCGTGCCCGTCCTGGCACGATGTGGCGCATGGAGACGGTCGGGCTCGAGCGGATCGAAGCTGCGGCGGTGCTGCTGGCGCCGGTCATCCGGCGGACACCCACCGTGGCGTCCCGGGTGCTGTCGGACCGGGTGGGTTCGCCGGTGCTGCTCAAGTGCGAGAACCTGCAGCGCACCGGCTCGTTCAAGCCGCGCGGCGCCTACAACCGGATCGCGCACCTGCCCGACGCCGAGCGGGCGCGCGGGGTGGTGGCCGCCTCGGCGGGCAATCACGCGCAGGGAGTGGCGTGGGCGGCGGCGGAACTGGGCATCACCTCGACGGTGTTCATGCCGGTCGGGGCCTCCCTGCCGAAGCTGATGGCCACGCGCGCCTACGGGGCCGAGGTGCATCAGATCGGCGACACCATCGACGAGTCCCTGCTCGCCGCCCAGGAATTCGCCGAGCGCACCGGGGCGACGCTGATCCATCCGTTCGACCATCCCGACATCGTCGCCGGGCAGGCCACCGTCGCACTCGAGATGCTCGAGCAGGTGCCCGAGGTCGGCACGGTGGTCGTGCCGACCGGCGGCGGCGGGCTGCTGGCCGGGGTGGCGGTGGCCCTGCACGCGCTGGCGCCCCGGGTGCGGGTCGTCGGGGTGCAGGCGGCCGAGGCGGCGGCGTGGCCGGATTCGCTGGCCGCGGGCACCCCGGTGCGGGCGGCGCGGATGGCGACGATGGCCGACGGCATCGCCGTCGGCCTGCCGGGTGCGGTGCCGTTCGCCCATGTCGCCGAGCTGGTGACCGAGATCGTCACCGTCGACGACGACGCGTTGTCCAAGGCACTGCTGCTGTGTCTGGAGCGCGCCAAGCTCATCGTCGAGCCCGCGGGCGCGGCGGGTGTGGCCGCCCTGCTCTCCCCCGCCCTGCGCGCGCTGCCGGGCCCGGTGGTGGCGATCCTGTCCGGTGGCAATATCGATCCGCTGCTGCTCACCCGCGTGATCGGTCACGGGCTCAGCGCGGCGGGCCGCTACCTGGCGATGCGGGTGACCATCGCCGACCGGCCCGGGGCGCTGTCGGCGCTGCTCGGTGTCGTCGGGCGCGCGGGCGCGAGCGTGGTCGACATCGTCCACTCCCGCACCGGCATGTGGCTGGCGGTCGACGAGGTCGAGGTCTCGCTGACGGCCGAGACCCGCGGTCCCGCCCACCGCGACGAGGTCCTGGACGCCCTGCGCGATGCCGGGTTCCGGGTGCGGGCGGAGCTGTGAACGCCCATATCCACGCGCTGAGGTCGGCAGTCCACCCCTCACCGACGACGCTGGGATCACCGTGACGACCGGACAGCACCACCCCACCATCCGCCCCGCGACCGGGCCGGATCTCGATGCTCTCCAGGCGCTCGCGCGCCGCACGATCGACACCTGCTACCGCGGGTTCCTCGGCGACGAGGCCGTGGACTGGTTCGTCGGCAGCGGCGCCTCCGACGAGCACGTGCGCGGCCACCTCGAGCAGGGTCACGTGCACTGCCTCGATCTGGAGACCTTCCCGGACAATGTCACGGCCAGGTCGTTCTACGACTCGTGCGGCTGGGTCCTCGGGGATCGGCTGGAGGGCGAGGGGCCCGCCAAGCTCGAATACACCAAGAGCGCCGGCGACTGAAAGCTAGTGGGCGCCGCCGAGTTCCAGGGCCAGGACGCCGAGGATCACCAGGCCGATACCGCCGACCTGCACCAGCGTGAGCCGCTCCCCCAGGAACAGCACGCCGATTCCGGCGATGGCGGCCACCCCGACCGCCGACCAGATGCCGTAGGCGACGCCGATCGCCATGCCCCGCTTCAATGCCTGGGACAGGAAGAAGAAGGCGGTGGCGTAGCCGATCACCACCACGATCGAGGGCACCAGTTTGGTGAATCCCTCCGAGAGTTTCAGCGAGACGGTCGCGGTCACCTCGGTGGCGATGGCCAGTGCCAGGAAGAGCAGGGTCATGGCAGGGGTGTCAGCGCAGCCAGGCGCGGGCGTCGGCGGCCGACGCGGCGACCTCGGCCAGCTGCTCGGCCACCCGCACCCCGGCGGTGCCGCCACGGGCATTGCGGGAGGCGATGGAGCCCTCGACGGTGAGGACCTCGCGCACGCCCCCGGTCAGCGCCGGGTCGACGGCGGCGAACTCCTCGTCGGTGAGCTCGTCCAGGCCGACACCACGGGCCTCGGCGGCACGCACGCAGGCACCGGCGGCCTCGTGCGCCACCCGGAACGGAACGCCCTGGCGCACCATCCATTCGGCGATGTCGGTGGCGAGGGTGAACCCGGCCGGGGCCAGCTCGGCCATCCGGTCGGTGTGGAAGGTGAGGGTGCCGACCAGACCCGCGATGGCGGGCAGCAGCAGTTCCAGCTGGGCGACCGAGTCGAACAGGGGTTCCTTGTCCTCCTGCAGATCCCGGTTGTAGGCCAGCGGCTGAGCCTTGAGGGTGGCCAGCAGCCCGGTCAGGTTGCCGATCAGGCGGCCCGCCTTGCCGCGGGTCAGTTCGGAGACGTCCGGGTTCTTCTTCTGCGGCATGATCGAGGAGCCGGTGGACCAGGCGTCGGCGAGGGTGATGTAGCCGAATTCCGGTGTGCTCCAGAGGATGATCTCCTCGGCCATCCGGCTCAGATCGACACCGATCATGGCCAGCACGAACGCGGCCTCGGCGGCGAAGTCGCGCGAGGAGGTGGCGTCGATGGAGTTGGCCGCCGAGGCGGTGAAGTCCAGTTCGGCGGCGATCTGCTCGGGGTCGAGGCCCAGCGAGGAACCGGCCAGCGCGCCCGAACCGTAGGGCGAGACGGCGGCGCGCTTGTCGAAGTCGCGCAGGCGTTCCAGATCGCGCAGCAGCGGGTGCGCGTGGGCCAGCAGGTGGTGGGCGAGCAGGACCGGCTGGGCGGCCTGCAGATGGGTCTTGCCCGGCATCACGGCGTCGGGGTGCGCGGCGGCCTGGGCCACGAGCGCGTCGACCACGTCCAGGACTCCGGCCGCGACCCGGCGCACACCGTCGCGCAACCACATGCGGAACAGGGTGGCCACCTGGTCGTTGCGCGAGCGGCCCGCCCGCAACCGGCCACCGAGCTCGGTGCCGACCCGGTCGATCAGGCCGCGCTCGAGCGCGCCGTGCACGTCCTCGTCGGACTCGGCGGGCCCGAAGGCACCCGAGGCCACGTCGGCGGCGAGCGCGTCCAGCCCGGCGAGCATGCCGGACAGGTCGGACTCGGAGAGCAGGCCGGCCTTGTGCAGCACGCGGGCGTGCGCCTTGGAGGCGCGGATGTCGTAGGGCGCCAGCGCCCAGTCGAAGTGGGTCGACTTGCTCAGCGCCGCCATCGCCTCGGCCGGACCGGACGCGAATCGCCCACCCCAGAGGGCACCTTCGTTGGTTCCGCTGTGGGTCATCGGGTTCTCCTCCGGTCGGGTTGGCGGGCAGGGCTGGGCACGGCACCGGCCGGTCCGTGACGGGACCGGCCGGTGTCGAGACTACGACGTGCTGGTTGTTACTTCTGGTTCAGGTCGCGGCGCGCGGCGACCTTGGACGACAGGCCGTGGATCTGCACGAAGCCCTTGGCCAGGGACTGGTCGAAGGTGTCGCCCTCGTCGTAGGTGGCCAGGTTGAAGTCGTAGAGCGACTGCTCGGAGCGGCGGCCGTTGACCACGGCGGAACCACCGTGCAGCACCATCCGGATGTCGCCGGTGACGTGCTGCTGGGTGTCCTGCACGAACGCGTCGAGGGCGCGCTTGAGCGGGGAGAACCACAGGCCGTCGTAGGCCAGCTCGCCCCAGCGCTGCTCGACCTGGCGCTTGTAGCGGCCCAGCTCGCGCTCGATGGTGACGTTCTCCAGGGCCTGGTGCGCGGTGATCAGCGCGATGGCGCCCGGCGCCTCGTAGATCTCGCGGCTCTTGATGCCGACGAGGCGGTCCTCGACCATGTCGAGGCGGCCGACGCCCTGGCGACCGGCGCGGGTGTTCATCTCCTCGATGGCCTGCAGCACGGTGACCTGGCGGCCGTCGATGGCGACCGGCACACCCTTGTCGAAGGTGATGATGACCTCGTCGGGCGCCTCGAAGTTCACCGTCGGGTCGGCGGTGTAGTCGTAGACGTCCTTGGTCGGGGCGTTCCACAGGTCCTCGAGGAACCCGGTCTCGACCGCGCGGCCCCACACGTTCTGGTCGATGGAGAACGGCGACTTCTTGGTGACGTTGATCGGCAGCTTGTTCTGCTCGGCGAAGGCGATGGCCTTCTCGCGGGTCCAGGCGTAGTCGCGGACCGGGGCGATCACGTTCAGGTCGGGCGCCAGGGCGCCGATGCCGACCTCGAAGCGGACCTGGTCGTTGCCCTTGCCGGTGCAGCCGTGCGAGACGGTGGTGGCGTTGTGGAACTTGGCGGCCTCGACGAGGTGCTTGACGATCAGCGGGCGGCTGATGGCCGATACGAGGGGGTACTGGCCCATGTACATGGCGTTGGCCTGGATGGTGGGCAGGCAGTACTCGTCGGCGAACTCGTCGCGCGCGTCGACCACGGTGGCCTCCACGGCGCCGCAGTCCAGCGCGCGCTGGCGCACCACGTTCATGTCCTCGCCGCCCTGGCCGAGGTCGATGGCCACGGCCACCACCTCCGAACCTGTCTCCTTCGCGATCCAGCTGATGGCGACGGAGGTGTCCAGCCCACCGGAGTAGGCGAGTACGACGCGATCGGACATGTCTGTTGTGCTCCTCGAGGTCTGGGACGTACATCTGCACGGGCTGCCGTGAGCAGTATGGATGCTCCGGCCGCCGGTCGGCTCGCGCCGCTGCTGCAAATGATTATGCACGATGATGCAATCTCATACATACCCGGGGGTAGCCACCCTGCCGTGATCCTTGGCGGCACCCCTTCGATGTGAGACGCTGGTCACATCAGCTACCAATCGGTCGGGGTCGAGGGAGTGGTCACCATGCATGAACTGCAGCAGTTCGCCCAGGACAACTACGAGCTGATCAGCACGGTCGTCGTCGGGCTCGGCAATCTCAGCCTGACCGTCGCCAAGGTCGTCATCGAGATGGGCGCACCGATCCTGCGCGACCTCCTCTACTGACCTTCCGAGACCGAGAGGCAGCACCATGAACGAAGACAAGATCCTGGGCGTCCTGTCCGACAACTACGAGGCGCTGGCCACCACCGGCCTGGCCCTGGGCCGGATGGGCTTCGACATCGCCGCGCCGCTGCTGCTGGCCATCCTGAACTTCCTCGGCACCGCCTGACCCGTCACCGGGCGCCCGCGCGCCGCTGCACCAGTCGTGCCCGCACGCGCGGCCAGTCCTCGGCGACGATCGAGAACAGCACACTGTCGCGCACGGTGCCGTCCCCGCGCCGGAAATGCCTGCGCAGCGTGCCCTCGTAGACCGCGCCGAGCCGGGCGATCGCGCGCTGCGAGCGGTGATTGCGGACATCGGTCTTCAACTGCACGCGGCCCACCCGCAACGTCTCGAACGCGTACTCGAGCACCAGCAGTTTCGCGTCGGGGTTGACCGCGCTCCCCCACACCGACGGCGCGTAGGCGGTGAAGCCGATCTCCAGCGACGCGTCACGCGGCCGGGCGTCGAGATAGCAGGTGAGGCCGAGCACGGAGCCGGCCGGACCTTCGCCGATGCCGTTGCGGGAGCGCACGATCCACACGTGCCAGTCCGAGGTGGCGGCGAGATCACGCAGTAGCTGCCCCAATTCGGCGGCGTCGGTGGGACGCCAGGGCAGGTGTTGCCACACGGCGTCGGAGTCGAGTGCCGCGAAGAGTTCGGCGGTGTCGGCCGGGTCGAACGTCGTCAGCGTCACGACTTCGCCGGTCAGCCGGGTTCCGGCCGGGACGGGCCAGGTCATCTCGGGCCAGGCCGTGTCGGCGGGACGGGGATCGGGGATCGGCTCGAACGTGGTGTCGTGTCGCACCAGGACGAATGTACGGACCGTGTCGGTGGTCTATGGCACCCTGGGAGTGCACTATTCGGCTCCACGAACGTGAGGACGAACGAGATGCTCCACTACATCGCGCAGGAATTCTCCACTCTCGGCAACGGCGTGCTCGATGTCGGCCGGGCGGTGGTCCAGCTCGTCCAGGACATCATCGATGTCGCGACACCGGATCAGCGCGGCGGCGGAGGCGGCGGCGGGCAGTATCCGTTCAACTGACCCGGCGTGGGAGGTGCCCGGCGGCGGCACGCGCCGATAGTCTCCGGACATGGCAGCCCAGGATGATGTGCGCCTCCACGCCGGCGACGCGGCACTGATCATCGCTCCCGGTGACGGTGGCGCCCTGCACAGCCTGACCGTCGCGGGCGCCGAACTGCTGCGACAGGACCCAGGCACCGGGTGTTTCGTCATGGCCCCGTGGGCGGGCAGGCTGGGCTACGGTCGGTTCACCGTGGGTGCGCACACCTACACGATGCCGATCGACAATCCGCCGCACGCGATCCACGGCACCGCCCGGCACGGCGCCTGGGAGGTGGTCGACGCCACCGCGAGCACGGTGACCCTGCGGCACCGGCTGACCGACCCGTGGCCGTTCGCGGGCACCGTCACCCAGACGTTCGCCCTCACCGCGACCGGCCTGACCCTGACGATGCGCATCGCCACCGACCACGACCCGTTCCCCGCCCAGGGCGGCTGGCATCCGTGGTTCCTGCGCGAGCTCGCCCCGGCGCACGGACCGCTGGAACTCGACTTCCAGCCCGCGTGGCAGTACGAACGCGGCGAGAACTACCTGCCCACCGGCAGGCACATGCCGCCCACCCCGCCGCCGTGGGACGACTGCTTCGGCATGCCCGACGGCGTGCACGCGCGGCTGAGCTGGCCCGGCTTCCTCGAATTCACCATCACCAGCCCGGTCCACGACGTCGTCGTCTGGACCCTGCCGACCGAATCGCTCTCGGTCGAAGCCCAATCCGGCCCACCCGACGGGCTCAACACCGAACCCCGGATGGTCACCGTCGACCACCCGCTCGAGGTGCGGGTCGACTGGACGTGGCGGCGCCTTCCGCCCGGCTGACACGCGATTCGCCACTGCGGCACCACTTCTCACACCCGACACGACGGCCCGCCCGGTTCCGCGGGCATCTTCCCGAATCGATGACAGTCACCGCCGTGCTTGCTACTGTCTCAGACAGTTCGCTACACGCGTGTAGATTCACCGAGCACGCGCCGCGGCACGACAGCCACTTCCGACCGCCGGCCACCGGCGACCGGACCGCATCCCGGGGTGATCACCATCGTCGCGACCATCGAGAAACCGTCCACACCAGGCGATCGTGAGCTCGTCGTCGAGTTCGCGAAACGCTGGTGGCGCGCACACCCGCAGCGGTCCGTCGAGACCGCGGGCAGGCAGGTCACCATGGCGGGGCGGGCGATCACCGAGCTCGTCCTCGCGCTGGTCCGCCGTCGGTTCCCGCTCACCGAGTTCCTCCGGCAGTGCTCGTTCATGGCAGGTGTCTCAGCCACTCCAACCCTGCTGGTCGCCATCCCGGTCGCCGTGGTGGTCTCGATCCAGATCGGTTCACTGGTCGGGCAGGTCGGCGCGACCACCTTCATCGGCGCGGTCAACGGCCTGGGGATCATCCGGCAGGGGGCGCCGCTGGTCACCTCGCTGATGATCGCCGGGGCGGTCGGGTCCTCGATCTGCGCCGATCTGGGCTCACGGACCATTCGCGAGGAGATCGATGCCATGCGGGTGATGGGCGTGGACCCGGTCCGCAGGCTGGTCGCGCCACGACTGCTGGCGGCGGTCTCGGTGAGCATGCTGCTGTGCGGGTTCGTGGTGTTCATCGGCTTCGCCACCGGTTACGCGTTCAACGTGTTCGTCCAGGACGGCACCCCCGGGTCCTACATCAGCACATTCGCCTCGTTCGCCGTCGCCGCCGATCTGGTGGTCGCGATCGTGAAGGCGGCGGTCTTCGGCGCGCTCACCGCGATCATCGCCTGCGACGCGGGCCTGCACACCCAGGGCGGTCCCGGCGGGGTCGCGAACGCGGTGAACTCGGCGGTGGTGAGTTCGGCGATCGTGCTGTTCGCGGCCAATATCGCGCTGACCCAGATCTACAACACCGTCTTCCCGTCGAAGGTGCTCTGAGATGGCGAGCTATCTGCCGCCCGCCCTGCGTCCGTGGCGGGCACTGAGCGCGGCGACACGGCCGCTGGCCGACGCGAATATCCGTCTGGGACACCAGGGCGTGGTGTTCGTGGAGTCGCTGCTGGCGATTCCGTTCGTGCTGCGGCACTACCGCAAGGAACTGGTCCGGCTGATCGTCGACGTCACCTGGGGCAACGGTGCCCTGGTGGTCGGCGGCGGCACCGTGGGCGTGGTGCTGATCCTGTGCGGTTTCGGCGGTGTCACCGTCGGTATGGAATCGCACACCGCCCTGGACCTGCTGACGATGAGCCCGCTGACCGGCGCGATCTCCGGCTTCGCGACCACCCGCGAGCTGGCCCCGCTGCTGGCGACCATCGCCTTCGCCGCGCAGGCGGGCTGCCGCTTCACCGCCCAGATCGGGTCGATGCGGATCGCCGAGGAGATCGACGCGCTCGAGGCCATGGCGATCCGGCCGCTGCCCTACCTGATCACCACCCGCATGCTGGCCGCCGCGGTCGCGATCCTGCCGCTCTACGCCATCGCCATGGCCACCGCCTACCTCAGTACGAAGGTGACGGTGTTCTTCCTGGGCGGCACCGGCATCGGCACCTACGACCACTACTTCCACCAGTTCCTCGATCCCGGCGACATCGGCTGGTCGGTCGTCAAAGCCGTGGCGTTCGTGCTGGTGGCCACCTTCATCCAGTGCCACTACGGCTATGTCGCCGCGGGCGGGCCGGAGGGGGTCGGGGTGGCGGCGGGCCGCGCGATCAAGATGACGATCATCGTGGTGGTCTTCCTGAATCTGCTGCTCACGCTGGCGATCTGGGGCGTCGACCCCGGCATCCGGATCTCGGGTTAGGGGTCGGCATGTCGGTGGATTCCAGTGGCCGCGGCTGGTCGCGGCGGCGGCTCGGCCTGGCCGGGGTGGCGATGACGGCGGTGCTGTCGGGGGTGGTCGCGCTGCTCGGGTTGCGCTCGGCGGGCCGGTTCGAGGACACGGTGACGGTGACGGCGGTGCTGACCGGTACCGGTGACGGCCTGCCCGCTCGCGCCGATGTCCGTTTCCGCGGGCTGCTGGTCGGCACGGTGTCGGCGGTGGAGATCGCCGGGAAAGGGGTGCGCCAGCGCGTCGAGCTGCGGCTGGAACCCGCTGCCGCCGCGGCGATTCCGTCGACGGTCACCGCGCGGGTGGTCCCCGCCAACATCTTCGGTGTCACCGCGATCGAACTGGTCGACAACGGCGCGGCACCGGCCGGTCTGCGCGCGGGCGCCGAGATCGCCCAGGACACCGGCGGTGCCACGGTCGCGCTCCAGACGACACTGACCACTCTGCGCGACGTACTCGACCGCATCCAGCCCGAGAAGCTGGCCCGCGTGCTGGCCACCCTCGCCGATGCTCTCGACGGTGACGCGCGGCTGCCCGGTTCCACGGTGGAGCGGCTCGACCGGTGGATCACCGAGGTCCGCGCGATTCCCGGGATCGGTGATCTGCTCGGCGATCTCGGCGCGGCGACGGCGGCGGTGAACCGGTCGGCGCCGGAACTGGTCGACGCGCTCGGCCGCTCGGTGCGGACCGCACGCACCATCACCGACCGCCGCGCGCAGCTCATCGACCTGCTGACGAACGCGAGCGCCGCCACCGACGCGACACAGGCCCTGTTCGCCCGCAATCCCGACGCGGGCAAGGAGCTCGTCGTCGGCCTGGACCAGACCTTCGGCGCGCTGGCGGCCGATCCGGCCGCGCTCACCGACACCGTGCGCGAGCTCAACACCTCCCTGGCCCGGCTCGGCTCGGTGTTCAACTGGGGTCCGAGCAGGCAGATGCGCTGGGAGATCACCGTCTCGCTCACCCCGTTCCAGCAGTACACGGCGGCCGACTGCCCGCGCTACGGCAGCCTGGCCGGTCCGCGGTGCGGGGGCGCCACCGTGCCGGAGGTCCCTGCGCCGCAGGAATATCCGGCCCGGCTGATCCCCGGCTGGCTCGAGTCGGCGGGGCCCGCCCCTGGCCCCGCGCTCCCCGCGCTGCCCGAACTGTCACTACCGGCGGTCCCCGGTCTGTCGCTGCCGACGATCCCAGGGCTGGTGATCCCGGGCATCACCGCTCCCGCGCCGACTGTCCCGATCGCCCTGACCGGCCCGGACGCCGTCACCGCCCTCACCGGCGGCCGCCCGGATCTCACCCAGCTCATGCTGCTGGGCGCGATCCTGTCCGGCACCACGCTCACCGCCGTCCCGACGGGAGAACACTGACATGCGTTCGCGCACCACCTATGCCGGCCTGGCCGTCTTCGTCGTGCTCTCGGTGCTGGCGACGGCCACCATCTGGTCGACCCTGCAACGGTCGGTGCCCGGCGAGACCCACCGCTACCGCGCCACGTTCGCCGATGTCCTCGGGCTGCGCGAGGGTGACGACGTGCGGATCGCGGGCGTGCGGGTCGGCCGGGTCGATGCCATCGAGCTGGTGGACCGCCGCCACGCCCGGGTCACCCTGTCCGTGCAGGCGCGTCAGCACCTCACCACCACCACGACCGCGCTGATCCGCTACCAGAATCTGATCGGCCAGCGCTATGTCGCCCTGGCCGCGGGCGAGTCCCCCGGTCTGCCGCTGGCTCCGGACGACGCGATTCCGCTGGAGCGCACCGAATCCTCCTTCGACGTGTCCACCATGCTCTCCGGTTTCGAGCCGCTGTTCAGCCTGTTGCGGCCGGAGGAGGTGAATTCGCTGTCGGAGACGCTGGTACAGGCCCTACAGGGTGACGGTGTCTCGTTGTCGGCGCTGATCACGCAGGCCGCGGCGCTGGCGGCGACCTTCGGGGAGCGCGATCAGATCCTCGGCGCGGTGATCGGCAATCTCAGCGATGTGATCGCGAGCCTGGCCCATCGCAGCGGCGAACTGGAGACCCTGATCACGCAGTCGCGCGCACTGGTCACCGGACTCTACGACCAGGGCTCGGTGCTCAGCGGCGCGGTCACCGGGATCGCGACGTCGACCACGAAGCTCACCGAGCTGATCGGGCAGGTCGCGCCAGGGATGGCGCTGGCCCAGCAGCAGGCGAGCGCGGGCGTGGATCTGTTGCTGGCCAACGGTGAACGCCTGGACCGCTCGGCGATCGAGCTCCCGCTGGTGCTGGCCGGGCTGGCCCGGATCAGCGGCAACGGCACCTACATCAATGCTCACATCTGCAGCCTGGATGTCTCGCTGTGGGGTGTGTTGTTCCCGCGCGGGCTGCTGCCGCAGGTGGGTGGCACCGCGCACACGGAGGTCTGTCGATGATCACGTCCCTGTCCACCCGGGCGGTGGCCGCGCTGCGCGGCTCGTTCGGCAATCGGCCGCTGTGGCTCGGGCTGGCCGCCGGGGCGGTGGTGGTCGCGCTGGTCCTCGGTTCCGGGGTGCTCTCCCGCGCGGAGCTGGGCAAGGCGACCCTGTCCGCGGAGTTCGCCCAGGCCGCCGGACTGCGCGTGGGCGACAGTGTCGACATCGCGGGCATCGAGGTCGGCACCGTGAAATCCGTGCGGCTCGAACGCGACCGGGTGGTGGTGGCGATGAGCCTGCGCTCGCAGGTCGTCCTGGGTGCCGGCGCGAAGGCCGCGATCGAGATGTCGACGATTCTCGGCAAGATGCACGTCGAACTCGATCCCGGCGAGCGCACCGATCTCGGCGCGGCGCGGATTCCGCTGTCGGCCACCACGGTTCCCTACAACCTGGCCAAGGTGGTGAACGACCCCACCTACCGCAACTCCTTCGAGCATCTCGAACGCCTCGACCCGGAGGCGTTGCGGGCGAGCCTCGACGCGGTGAGCAGGCAGATGGGCGACTCACCGCAGCTGACCGCGCAGGCCCTCGACAGCGTCGGTGCGCTGGCGAAGGTGGTGGCGACCCGCCGCGACGAAGTGCATCAACTACTCGACAGCATGGACCAGGTCTCGGGTCTGATCGCCGACAACCAGAACAGTGTGCTGCTGTTGCTGACCAGGGGCCAGGCCATCGGTGACGCGGTATCGCGCCGCCGTGATCTGGTGCGTGAACTGCTCGGCAATGTGGCCGCCGCCTCGAAGATCCTGCAGGACATGGGTGTCGAGAACGGCGGCAGGCTGGGCCCGCTCATCCAGAGCCTGAACACCATGTCCGAGGGGTTGGAGAAGAACCGCGACAATCTCGACGCGCTGTATCAGGTGATGCCGGTGACGGTGCGCCAGTTCACCAACGGGCTCGGGCAGGGCCCGTACGGCGAGGTCTACATGCCGTGGCTGTTCCCGGACAACTGGCTGTGTCTGGCCCAGGCCGTGCCGGGGTGCCGGTGATGCGCGCGGTGGTTCAGGCGCTGGCGCTGCTGGCCGTGGCGGTGTTCGGGGTGGGCTGTTCGTCGATTCCGGTGTCGCTGCGCCCGGACGCGCTGCGGATCAGCGCCGATTTCGAGAGCGCGGCCGGGCTTTTCGTCGGCAACGAGGTCGCGGTGCTCGGCGTCCCGGTCGGCCGGGTCGACGCCATCGAGCAGCGCGCCACCTTCGTCGAGGTCAGGATGACCATCGACGGCGGCACCGAACTGCCCGCCGACGCCATGGCCGCCCTGGTCTCCCCGCAGCTCATCACCAACCGGCACGTGGAACTCACCCCCGCCTACTCCGGCGCGGGCGCCCGGCTGACCGACGGCACCCATATCCCGTTGGCGCGCACGAGAACTCCGGTGGAACTCGACCGCATCCTGCGCAACTTCCAGCAGCTCGGCGCCGCCCTGCGCGGCGACGACACCGAGGGCCCGATGGCCAGTCGCGTGCTGTTCCCACTGCTCGACGGCAACGGCGACCGCATCCGCGCCACCCTGGACGCTCTCGCGGGTGCCCTCGAGGTGACCCTCGCCGACCGCGACCAGATCTCGAACACCATCATCGCCCTCAACGACCTCACCGCGGTCGTGGCGGGCAACGACCGGACCGTGCGCGATTTCAGCGCCCGCCTCACCGAACTGATCACCCTGCTGGCCGAGCAGGCGCCCGGCCTGGCGGCGGTGCTCGCCCAGATCGACGACTTCGTCGCCAACACCTCGGCCGTGCTCGCCGAGAACAAGGCGCCGCTGACCGATGCGGTGCGCCGTCTGGTCGGCATCACCGGTCAGATGCGCGAGCACGCGCGCGGGCTCACCGAGATCGTCGATGTCACCCCGATGCTGTTCGAGAATCTCGCGCGCTCGGTGAGCACCGAGCACCGGGCGCTGCGCCTGCACCTGCTCACCGACAAGACCCTGCTCGACAACGAGATCCTCGCGACGCTGTGCGAGCGGCTCGCCCTGCGCGCCGACGGCTGCCGCACCGGCAAGCTCCAGGATTTCGGCCCGGATTTCGGCCTGACCGCCGCGCTGTTGGGACTCACCGCATGAACCGTCACCTCCTGCGCCTGGCCGTCGCGCTGCTGACCACGGCCGGGCTCACCGCCTGCACCGTCGAGACGATGCCGCTGCCGCGCCCCGGCGTCGACGGGCCGTCCTACCGGCTGCACGCGGTGTTCGACAACGCGCTCAACCTGCCCGAACGGGCGAGGGTGAAGATCGGCGGCACCGATATCGGGGTGGTGACCGGGATCGACACCACCGACTTCCGCGCCGAGGTCGAGCTCGCGGTGCGCCGCGATATCGCGCTGCCCCTGGGCACCCGGGCCGAACTGCGCCAGGCGACACCGCTGGGCGACATCCATATCGCGGTCACGTTGCCCGAACCCCGGCCCGGCACCCCGCTGCTCGGCGACGGCGACACCATCGACCGCGAACACACCTCGGCCGGTGCCTCGGTGGAGGAGCTGATGACGGCGATGTCGCTGCTGCTCGACGGCGGCGCGATGAACCAGGTCGCCCGGATCACCTCGGAGCTCGACGCCATCGTCGGCGGACGCGGGCCTCAACTCGCCCATCTGATCACCGAGCTCACCGCCGTGCTCGGCGCGCTGAATCAGCGCACCGGGCAGATCGACTCGGTCCTGTACGGGCTGAACGAGCTCACCGGTACGCTGCGCGCCCGCAAGTCCGAACTCGGGCAGACCGCCGAGACCTTCCCCGATCTGATCGCGGTGATCGCCGAGAACAACCGCGCCATCACCGATCTCACGGCGAAGGTCGCGACGGTCACCGCCGCGCTCGGCGACTTCACCACCACCACCGGCCCCGCCTTCCTCGGCCTGTTCGACAGCGTGCAGGCGCTGATGTCGGGATTCACCCGGATGGAGGACGACCTGGCGGGCGCCCTCGACCAGTTCACCGCGCTGGCACCGGCGGTCCGGGCGAGCACTCAGGGCACGACGCTCGCGGTGGCGGCGACGGTGTCGTTCCTCGACATCGGCGCGCTGACCGATCCGGCGGGCAGCAGACTGCCCGACGGCACCGATGTGACCGCCTTCATCGGCAGCCTCACCCAGGTGCTGGCCCGGGTGCTGGGCCGCGTGCAGGGAGGACACCGATGATCGACCGTGCCGCCGGATGGGTGGTCGCCGCCGCGCGCCGGGCGCACCGGCACCGGATCGTCTTCGCCGTGCTCGGGATGGCCGGGCTGCTGGTGGTGGGTTCGGGATATCTGGCGATCGATGTCGTCGGGGTGCGGCCGCTGCGGTCCACCTACACCGTGCAGGTACAGCTCGATCGCAGCGGCGGACTGCTCCCCCGCAGCGACGTCACCGTGCGCGGGGTGCCGGTCGGGTCGGTACGGACCGTGCGCATCGACGGCGACGGCATCCGTGCCGAGCTCGAGATCGACAGTGCGGCAAGGATTCCGGCGGATTCGGTGGCGGCGGTGGGCCGGTTGTCGGCGGCGGGCGAGCAGTACCTGGATTTCCGGCCGGAGACCGACACCGGGCCGTTCCTCACCGAGGGCGCCGTCGTTCCCGCCGGACGGGTGAGCACGCCGGTGACCATCGACGCCTTCCTGGCCGACACCGGTGCGCTGATCGGCGGCATGAATCCGCAGCGGCTCACGGTGATCGTCGACGAGCTGGATCGCGCGCTCGGCGGCGGGCCCGACACCTTGCGGGCGGTCATCAGCGGGCTCAGCCAGGCCATGACCGGGCTCACCGGGCTGCTGCCGCAGACCACCGAACTCATCCGCAATCTCCAGGTCGTCGCGGCCACCACCGCACTGGCCCAACCCGATCTGGGCACCCTGGTGCGCGGGTCGGGGGAACTGTTCGATCAGCTCAACGCGGCCGATCAGGAGGTCCGCGACCTGCTCGAACACACGCCGGGACGGTTGGCGGCACTGGGCGGAATCCTCACCGAGACCACCGATCCGCTGACGGATCTGGTCACCAATGTCGTGGCCATCACCCGCGCGGCCCGGCTGCGCACACCCGCCATGGCGGCCCTGTTCCCCGCCCTGCGCGACGGTGTGGCCGCGATCGGCGTCCCCGCGCACGACGGCGCCTTCTACACGCTGGCCGAGGCATGGCCGCGCCCCACCTGCGAATACGAGACGGTGCCGGTCTCGCCCGCGCTGGTCTCCGACGGGCGCAGCCGCCTCTACAACTACTGCGTCACCACCGATCCCGCGCTCCAGATCCGCGGCGCCGCCAACGCGCCCCGGCCACCCGGGCCCGACAACGGGTCGGGTCCGCCACCGGGTGTCACCGGTGACGAGCTCTCCGTCCCCCTGCCCACGAAATGATCCCGAGGACTCCGATGACCAGCGACGACACCGCTCCCCTCGACGAAGAACGTGGCGAAGAGTCACCAATCCCGCTGTACCGCAGGCTGGTTCCCCGATCAGGCGTTCCGGCCCGACGCAGTGTGATGGCACTCCTGACCGTCGCGGCCGTGGCCGCCTCGGGAGCGGCGGCCTGGTTCGCCGTCGACAACCACCACCTGCGGTCCCTGGAGGACGCCCGCACCGCCGCGCACCAGGCCGCCTGCGCGTACGCGCCGACCCTGGCCCGCTACGACGCCAAGGATCTCGACACCTACTTCGCGACCGTACTGGCGGGCGCGACCGGCGAGTGGAGGACCGAATTCGACGCCACCAGCAAGGATCTGCGCGATGTGCTCGTGCAGGGACAGGTGGTCTCCACCGTCGGCACCGTCGAGAGCGCGCTCACCGCGGCCGACGAGTCCAGCGCCGAAGCCGTCGCCGTCATCCACCAGACCATCACCAGCCTCGGCACCCAGGGCACCCCCACCCCCGGCCAGCTCGCGGTGACGATGTCGCTGCGCAAGGACGCCGACCGCTGGCTGATCAGCAAGGTCAGCTCCCCACTGCTCACCCACTGACAGGACACCTGATGACCACCCGCCCCGATCTCGACACCCTCCTGCGCACGCCCGCGGCCCGCCGGGCCCGCCGCCACGCCACCCGCCTGGCCGCCACCCTGGCCGGCCACGCCCGGCTCGCACTCCTGGCGACCCTGGCCCTCGCCGTCGCCGCGATCACCGGCCTGACCGCGGCCGTATTCGCCCTGGCCGCCCTGGTCCGCGGCTTGGAGCAACTGCTCCCCCGCTGGGCCGCCTACGCCACCACCGCCGCCCTGCTCCTGCTCTGCGCGGGCACGGCCGCGATCGTGTGCGCCTGGGCGCTGCTGCGCACCCGCCGCCCGGCCCGCTGACCGCCACTTCCGAGGCCGGGGTGGTCGGCCTACGGTGAGCCGGTGCCGATCACGCTCGCCCACCCGATCGCGGTGCTGCCCTTCACCCGATACCTCCCGGTGCCCGCGCTCGTCGCCGGCGCGATCGCCCCGGATGTCGTCTACTACCTGCCGTTGCCGCTCGACGGCAGCGCGACGCATTCCCCGCTCGGACTGCTGAGCTGGAATCTGCTGCTCGGCCTCGCGCTGCTGGCGGCCTTCCGGCTGTCGGCCCCGCCCGCGCTCGCGCTGTCGCCCTACCGCGTGTCGCGGTCCACACCGGCACCGCCCCGGCCCGGCGGGCAGCCGATGGCGACGATCCTCGCGCTCGCGGTCGGGGCGATGACGCATCTACTGTGGGATTCCGCCACGCAGACAGCCGGTTTCGCGGTCCGGCACTGGGAGCTGTTGCGTGCCCCGGTGCTCGAACCGCACCGGGTCTACAACGTGATCGGCTACCTCTCCTCGCTGGTCGGCACCGCACTGGTCGCCGTCCTGCTGGTCCGCAACGCGCACCGGCACACACCGGGCATGGCGAGACCGTGGCGGCGGGTGATCCTGACGGTGCTCGTCGCCGCGCCGGTGCTGGGTGCCGTGCTCGCCGTGGACGATCCGGTTACGCGCACCAGTGGGTACGACCTGGTGCGGCACGTGATCGTCGGCGCGGCCCAGGGTCTGGGCTGCGCCTGGACGGTCTATGCGCTCGGCTGGTGGATCACGGACCGCTGGTCACCCGGTCGCGCGGCCGCCACGGAAGGTGAGGGCGACCGCGACGGTGAGCGCCGCGATGACAGCGGCCGCGGCGAAGGCGGCGGTCATGCCGCCGACCAGGGCGTGGGTGGGTGAGCCGCCTGCCGCGCGGGCGGCGGTGCCGAAGACCGTCACCAGAACGGCCAGGCCGAGCGCGCCACCGGTCTGCTGGAGGGTCTGCAACGCGCCGCCCGCCGCGCCCGCCTCCTCCGCGGAGACCGTGGACATGATGATCACGTTCAGCGGCGAGAAGGCCAGGCCCAGACCGCAACCCATGGCGACCATGGCCACGAACAGCAGCGGGAAGTAGCCGGTGTCGGCCGACAGGCGGGTGAGCAGGACCAGGCCGGTGACCATGGCGACGGTGCCGGTCAGGGTCACCGGTTTCGGGCCGAAGCGGGCCAGCAGCCGGGGGATGAAGCGGATCATGGTGAACATCAGCACCGCCGTCGGCAGGAACGCGAAACCCGTTGCCAGCGAACTCATTCCCAGCACATCCTGCAGATACTGGGTCAGGAAGAAGAACATCGACATGCCCGCCATCGGCCCGAGGAACATGTTCAGATAGGCGGCGGCGCGATTGCGGTCGGCGAACAGCCCCAGCGGCAGCAAGGGCTGCGGCGCCCGCGATTCGACCGCGAGGAACGCCGCCAGCAGCACCACGCCGAGCGCGAGGAAGATATCGGTCCCGGCCGCGCCCCACCCGTCGGAGGCGGCGCTGATGAATCCGTAGACCAGCGCGGCGACACCCGCCGTCGCCGTCACCGCGCCCGGCAGGTCCAGCCGCGCGGGCCGCCGCGGCGCCTCGGGCAGATACCGCCCTGCGAGCACCGCGATGACCAATCCGAACGGCACATTGATGAACAGCACCGAGCGCCAGCCGAACCACTCGGTGAGCAGCCCGCCCACGATCAGCCCGATCGCGAAACCGGCACTGGACATCCCGGAGAACAACGCGAGCACCCGGATGCGGGCCTTCGGCTCGGCGAACGTGGTCGTGAGCAGCGCGAGGGTATTGGGCGCGGCCATGGCACCGCCGATGCCCTGCAGCACCCGCGCCGCGAGCAGCCAGCCCGCCGAGGGCGCCAGACCACCGGCCAGCGAGGCGAGGGTGAACAGTGCGGTGCCCCAGAGGAACAGCCTGCGGCGGCCGAACAGATCACCGGCGCGGCCGCCGAGCAGCAGCAGCCCACCGAAGACGAGGGTGTAGGAGTTCATCACCCAGGACAGCCCGGTGGGACTGAAGTCCAGATCCGTCCGGATGTGCGGCAGCGCCACATTCATCACGGTGACATCGAGAATGATCATGAGCTGACAGGTCAGCAGGGTGAACAGGACGAGGCCCGGCCGGGTGCGATCGACCCGGGATTTCTGCACAAGTGTGGTGGTCACCGACGCTCCATCGAGAGTGGAAGCAAACGGAGAGAGTCTCCGTTTAAGACAGAGCTAGCATAGGGAGAAAGCCTCCGGTTCCGCAAGACTAAACGGAGACTTCATCCGTTTCCAGTGGAGGATTCTCGTGGACGCACCGTCGCGGCCGATGCGCGCCGACGCACGCCGCAACTACGAGCGCATCATCGCCTGCGCGCGTGACGCTTTCGCCGAACACGGCACCGACGCTCCACTCGACGACATCGCCCGCCGCGCGGGCGTGGGCGCGGGCACCCTGTACCGGCACTTCCCGCATCGCACCGCGCTGATGGAGGCGGTCTACCGCGCCAATATCGAAGCGCTCGCCGCCCGCGCGGAGGAACTGCGCCGATCCGAGCCGCCGCTGGCCGCGTTCGAGACGTGGTTCGGCGAACTCGTCACCTACATCCTCGAACGCCACGGCCTGGCGAACACCCTCAAGGCCGCGATCGACCGCACCTCCGAGACCTTCTCGGCCTGCTCGACGCTGCTGGGCGAGGCCGCGGGCAGCGTGCTGGTACCGGTGCAGGAGGCGGGCATCATCCGCCCCGAGGTCGGCCCGCGCGACATCCTGCGCCTGGGCCACGGCATCGGCGCGGGCTGTCAGGCCGCGGCCGAGTCGGCGCCGCTGCTCACCGAGATCACCCTCGCGGGCCTGCGCGTTCCGCCGCCCGCGTCCTGAGACCGGTCAGGCCAGGCGTTCGATCTCGGCGGCCAGTTCGGCGCCGGTGAGGGGTTCGCGGGCGATCACGGCGATCGTGTCGTCACCGGCGATGGTGCCGACGATGAAGGGCAGCGCGGCCCGGTCCAGCGCACTGGCCAGGAAATGCGCAGCGCCGGGCGGGGTGCGCAGCACGGCGAGATTGCCGCTGGCGTCGGTGGAGACCAGCAGGTCACCGAGCAGTTTGGACAACCGGCCGGTGCCACCGGTGACCCCGCGCACGGGGCTGCCGTCCTCGGGCACCACGTAGACGCCCGCGCCGCCGTCGGCCGCGCGCAGCTTCACCGCGCCGAGTTCGTCGAGATCCCGCGAGAGGGTGGCCTGGGTGATCTCGATGCCCTCGGCGGCCAGCAGCGCGGCCAGCTCGGTCTGGCTGCGCACCGAATGCGCGCTGAGCAGCTCCACGATCCGCGACTGGCGGCCGGCGCGGGTGCGCGCGATGGCGGGCGACCCCTTCTCGGGCGCGCTCATCGTCTGCTCCCCACGCCGGCCCCGGTTCGCGGTCTCACGCGGCGGCTTTCGCCAGCAGCCAGACCAGCAGCGCCTTCTGGGCGTGCAGGCGGTTCTCGGCCTCGTCCCAGACCACACTGTGCGCGCCGTCGAGCACCTCGTCGGTGATCTCCTCGCCGCGATGCGCCGGAAGGCAGTGCAGCACAATGGCTTCCGGGGCGGCGTGGCCGAGCAGTTCGGTGTTGAGCTGGAACGGACGGAACGGGCCGACGCGGTCGAGGCCGTCGTTCTCCTGGCCCATCGAGGTCCAGGTGTCGGTGACGAGCACATCGGCGCCGCGCGCGCCCGCCACCGGATCACCGGTGACCGACACCGTCGCGCCGGTCTCGGCGGCGCGCTTGGCGGCGGCCTCGAGAATCCACGGCAGCGGCTCGAATCCGGCCGGGGCCGCCACGGTGACGTTCATGCCCGCGGTGACCCCACCCAGCAGCAGCGAGTGCGCCATATTGTTGGCGCCGTCGCCGAAGTAGGTGAGGTTCAGCCCCGCCAGGGTGCCCTTGCGCTCGGCGATGGTCTGCAGATCGGCGAGCACCTGGCACGGATGGAACTCGTTGGACAGCGCGTTCACCACGGGAACCGTCGCGGTGACGGCCATCTCGTCCAGGCGCGCCTGTTCGAAGGTGCGCCACACGATGGCGTCGACGTAGCGCGAGAGCACGCTGCCGGTGTCGCCGAGAGTCTCCTCGCGGCCGAGCTGGGTGTCGCGGCCGTCGACCACCACCGCGTGCCCGCCGAGCTGGGCGATGCCCAGTTCGAAGGAGAAGCGGGTGCGGGTGGAGTTCTTCTCGAAGATCACCCCGACCCCGCGCGGGCCGTCCAGCGGCCGGTGCGCGAACGGGTTCTGCTTCAATTCCGCGGCGATGGCGAGGATTTCGGCCTGTTCGGCCTGGGTCACGTCGTCGTCGCGCAGAAAGTGGCGCAGGGTCACTGGGGCGCTCCCTTCGCATCGGCAGCGGCCTGGTCGAGAATTCCCGGCAGGTCGGCGATGAAGTTGTCGGCCTGGGTTTCGGTGAGCACCAGTGGCGGCGCCAGCCGGATCACGTTCGGCTTGGCGGGGTTGATCAGGTAGCCCGCCTCCCGCGCCCGCTCGTCCACGTGCGCGGAGATGTTGTCGCGCAACACGATACCGATGAGCAGGCCCGCGCCACGCACGTGATCGATCTCGGGATGCTTGAGCAGGGCGATGCCGTCGCTGAGCTTCTTGCCGACCCATTCCACATGGGAGAGCAGGTCTTCGGCGTCGATCGTGCGCAGCACCGCCAGCGCGGCGGCGGCGCAGACGGGGTTGCCGCCGAAGGTGGTGCCGTGCAGGCCGGGCGTGAGCAACTCGGCGGCGCGGCCCTGGGCCAGCACGGCGCCGATCGGCAGGCCACCGCCCAGGCCCTTGGCCAGCGTGATGGCGTCGGGCACGATGCCCGCGGCCTGGTGCGCGAAGAATGTTCCGGTGCGGCCGATTCCGGTCTGCACCTCGTCGAGGATGAGCAGCGCGCCGGCCCGGGAGGTGATCTCGCGGGCCTTGGCCAGGTAGTCGAACGGCGGGACGACCACGCCGCTCTCCCCCATCATCGGCTCCAGGAACACCGCGGCGGTGTCGGTGTCGACGACGGCCTCCAGCGCGGCGGCGTCACCGTAGGGCACGTGCACGACACCGGGCGGCATCGGCTCGAACGGCTCGCGCTTGGACGGCTGACCGGTGAGCGCGAGCGCGCCCATGGTGCGGCCGTGGAAGGCCTCCTCGGCGGCGACGATCTTGGCCCGGCCGGTGAGCCGGGCGATCTTGAACGCGGCCTCGTTGGCCTCGGTGCCGGAGTTGCAGAAGAACGCCCGGCCCTCGCCGTCACCGAAGTGCGCCAGCAGCTTCTCGGCCAGCTCGATCACCGGCTCGTTGGCGTAGATGTTCGACACGTGGCCGAGGGTGCCCAGCTGCTGGGTGACCGCTTCCAGGATGGCCGGATGCGCGTGGCCGAGGCTGTTGACCGCGATGCCGCCGAGGAAGTCGACGTAGCGCTTGCCGTCGGCGTCGTAGACCACCGCGCCCGCGCCGCGCACCAGCGCGACCTTCGGGGTGCCGTAGTTGTTCATCATCGCGGCCGACCACCGCTGCTGGATCTTCGCTACTTCGCTCATGAGGTCACCATCGTTCCGATTCCTTCTCCGGTGAACAGCTCCAGCAGGACCGAATGCGGCACGCGGCCGTCGATCACGTGGGCGCTGGGCACCCCGCCCTGCACAGCGCGCAGGCAGGCTTCCATCTTGGGCACCATGCCCGCATCCAGGCGCGGCAGCAACTCCGCCAGGGCCGCGGCGTCGATCTCGCTGGTCAGCGAGGACCGGTCGGGCCAGTCGGTGTAGAGGCCCTCGACATCGGTGAGGACGACGAGTTTCTCCGCGCCGATGCCCTCGGCCAGGGCGGCCGCGGCGGTGTCGGCGTTGATGTTGTGCACCACGCCGTCGGCGTCGGGGGCGATGGTGGAGACCACCGGGATGCGCCCCGCGTCGATCAGGTCGAGCACCGCACCGGGATTGACCTCGGTGACATCGCCGACCAGGCCGATATCGGTGGCCGCGCCGTCGACGGTGACGGTGCGGCGGGTCGCGGTGAACAGGTGCGCGTCCTCGCCGGAGATGCCGACCGCGTAGGGGCCGTGCGCGTTGATCAGGCCGACGAGCTCGCGCCCGACCTGCCCGAACAGCACCATCCGCACCACGTCCATCACCTCGGGCGTGGTGACCCGGAAACCGCCGCGGAACTCGCCTTCCATGCCGAGCCGCTTCAGCATGGCGTTGATCTGCGGGCCACCGCCGTGCACCACCACCGGGTGCACCCCGACGGTGCGCAGGAACGCCATGTCGGCGGCGAAGGCCGCCTTGAGCTCGGCGTCGATCATGGCGTTGCCGCCGTACTTGACCACGACGATCTTGTCGCGGAACTTCTGCAGCCACGGCAGCGCGTCGGCGAGCACGTGGGCCTTGTCCAGGGCCGAAAGGCTGTGCACCACACTGCTCATGAGCTGTAGGCCGAGTTCTCTTCGACGTAGGCGTGCGAGAGGTCGGTGGTGCGCACCATGGCGGTGCCCTCGCCGACATGGAGCTCGATCAGCACCTCGATGTCCTCGCCCGACAGGTCGACCTCGCGCGCGCCCGGGGCGCCGACGCTGTCGACACAGACCGGATTGCCGTTGAACGACACCGCGATCCGGTTCGGGTCCAGCGTCACCGGGGCGATGCCGACCGCGGCCAGCACCCGGCCCCAGTTGGGGTCGGAGCCGAACAGGGCGGTCTTGACCAGGCTGTCGCGGGCCACGGCACGGGCGACGGTGAGTGCCTCGTCCTCGGTGGCGGCGCCGGTGACGGTGACCCGCACCCGCTTGGTGACGCCCTCGGCGTCGGCCATGAGCTGGGCGGCGAGGTCGTCGCAGACGGTGAACACGGCCGCGTCGAGGTCGTCCTGGGACGGGGTGACACCGCTGGCGCCGTTGGCCAGCAGCAGCACGGTGTCGTTGGTGGAGCAGGAGCCGTCGACGTCGAGCCGGTCGAAGGTGTACTTGGTGGCCTTGCGCAGCGCCGCGTCGAGCTGTTCAGGGGTGGCCACCGCGTCGGTGGTGAGCACGACGAGCATGGTGGCCAGCGAGGGGGCGAGCATGCCCGCGCCCTTGGCCATGCCGCCGACATTCCACTTGTCCTCGTGGTGGAAGGCCGATTCCTTGGGCACGGTGTCGGTGGTCATGATGGCGTGGGCGGCCTCGGTGCCGCCCGACATGCCGCCACCCATCTCGTGCACGATCTCGGTGACCGCGGGGATGAGTTTGTCCATCGGCAGCCGGTCGCCGATCAGCCCGGTGGAGCAGACCGCGATCTCGCCCGCGCCGGTCTCGGTGCCCCAATTGCTCAGTGCCGCGGCGAGTTCCTCGGCGGTGCGGTGGGTGTCCTGGAAACCACCGGGGCCGGTGCAGGCGTTGGCGCCGCCGGAGTTGAGGATCACCGCGCGCAGCCGCCCGGTCTTGAGCACCTGCTGCGACCACAGCACCGGCGCCGCCTTGACCTGGTTGCTGGTGAACACCCCGGCCGCCGCGTACTCGGGCCCCTCGTTGAGCACCAGCGCGAGGTCGGGCTTGCCGCTGGCCTTGATCCCGGCCGCGATACCCGCCGCCCGGAAACCGAGCGGGGCGGTGACGCCCTGGGTGTGGATCAGTTTGCTGGTCACGGTGCCACTCCTACGGTGGAAAGTCCTGCGGTCTCGTCGAAGCCGACGGCCAGATTCATCGATTGCACGGCGGCGCCCGCGGTGCCCTTGGCCAGGTTGTCGACCGCGCCGATCACCACCAGCAGGCCCGCGTCGGCGTCGACGGTGACCTGCAGGGTGATGGCGTTGGAGCCGATCACCGAACCGGTCTGCGGGAGCAGACCTTCGGGCAGCACGTGCACGAACGGCTCGTCGGCGTAGGCCTTCTCGTAGACCGCGCGCGCCTGGGCCGCGTCGACCTTCACCGGGGCGGTGCAGGTGGCCAGGATGCCGCGCGGCATGGGCGCGAGCACCGGGGTGAACGACACCGAGACGTCCACACCGCCCGCGGCTTTCAGGTTCTGCGCGATCTCGGGGGTGTGCCGGTGCGCGCCGGCGATGCTGTAGGCGCGCACGCTGCCCATCACCTCCGAGCCCAGCAGGCCGACGTCGAGCTTGCGGCCCGCGCCCGAGGTGCCGCTCACGGCGACGACGTTGACGGTGGGTTCGATGATCCCGGCGGCGATGGCCGGGGCCAGCGCGACGCTGGCGACGGTCGGGTAGCAGCCGGGCACCGCGATGCGCTTGGCGCCGATCAGCCGTTCGCGCCCGCCGGGTAGTTCGGGCAGGCCGTAGGGCCAGCTGCCCGCGTGGGCGCTGCCGTAGTACTTCTCCCAGGCCGCGGCGTCGGTGAGCCGGAAATCGGCGCCGCAGTCGATGATGACGGTGGACTCGGGCAGGGCCTGCGCGATGGCGGCCGACTGGCCGTGCGGGAGGCCGAGGAAGACCACGTCGTGGCCCGCCAGGGTGTCGGGGGTGGTCGCTTCCAGGATCCGGCCCGCCAGCGGCAGCAGGTGCGGCTGGAGTTCACCCAGCGGGGTGCCCGCGTTGGATCCACCGGTCAGCGCCCCGATCTCGAGGCGCCCGGCTCGGTACTCCGGGTGGTTCAGCAGCAGACGCAACACTTCGCCACCGGCGTATCCACTCGCACCGGCAACCGCCACCCGCAACACGGGTCCTCCCGACGAATCAACCATGTGATGATTATGCACGACTGTGCAAGCTCATTCATGAGCAGGTGTGACCGACGTGGGTGCGCTGCGCCCGATCAGGCGCGCGACCAGCGGAAACAACAATACCGTCGTGGCGCCCGCGGCGATCAGGACCGAGGCGGTCTCGGCGGTCATCATGTCCGTCGACACCGCCACCTGGGTGACCGCGACGATGATCGGCAGGCCCGTCGCGGCGAACAGGGCGAGCTGGACGCGCTCGCGCGGGGTCTCGAGGTTGCGCCCGTGCGGGACGAACCGTTCGCTGAACCAGACCGGCAACCCGCGCGCCACCGCGATGGCGAGCACGAATCCGGCCCACAGCAGGGGTTCGTCCGCCACCGCGGCCATGTCGATACCCATGCCCGAGACCACGAAGAACACCGGGATCAGCAGGCCGTAGCCGATGGTCTCGAGCTGCTCGTCCACGCGCGGATGCCCCGCCGCGATGAGGCGGCGCAGCACCATCCCGGCGGCGAAGGCGCCCAGCACCACGTCCAGGTCGAAACGCTCGGCGACCACCATCAGCACGAGCAGCAGCAGGATCGCGCCGCGCACCGGCAGCTGGGAGGTGCCGCCGTCCATCCGGGCCAGCGCCGCCCCGAGATCGGGGATACGGGTGAACAGGCGCAGCGGGACGATGCCCGCCAGCAGCGTGGCCACCACGAACAGGCCCAGCACCACCAGCGCCGCGCCCACGCTGTGGCTGCTCAGCAACACCGACATGGCCACGATCGGGCCCAGCTCCCCGACCGCGCCGTGCGCGAGCACCGCCCGGCCGAGCGGGGTGTCCAGCAGCCCCGCCTGCTTGACGATCGGCAGCAGCGTGCCCAGCGCGGTGGAGGTCATGGCGATGGCCACGGCGATGTGGTTCGTCGTGGGCTCCCCGCTCGCCAGCACCGTCACCAGCCCGAACCCGAACACCAGCCCCGCCAGCCACACCAGCCAGGCCACCCGCCCCGACCGCCCGCGCAGCAACCGCGGATCCAGCTCGTACCCGGCCAGCAGGAACAGCATCCCGAGCCCGAGCTCCTCTATCAGATCCACACCCCCGTCCCCGGACGCCCACCCGAGCGCGAACGGCCCGAGCACCGTCCCCGCCACCAGCAGGATCACCACATCCGGCACATACCCCCGCAACACCCGCGACAGCAACGGCGCCCCCACCGCCACCACCGCCACCCAGAACAGCGACACGATCGCCGACGGCCCCCCGACCTCCCCGGAAGCAAGCAGCTCCATGCCGTCATCGTGACACAACCCCCACCCCACCCCACGTCACCTCGCGGGCGCCCAGAAAAGAATCGACATGACCGCGACGACGGCGATACGGTCACGCCCGTGCCATCGAACCTTGCCGCGGACGATCCAATTTTCGTGAACTTCCGCGGCTATCCGTTCAATCACGCCTACCGGTGGGTCCACATTTCGCGTTTCGGACTCGTTACCGATGCCGCCGACACCGCGGTGATCTCGGCGGTCATCGACGCGGAGTCGTACCGCGACGGGTATATAGGCGCCGGAGCCGACCCGAAGGGCACGATCCACGGCCCGTTCCGGATCGAGTGCATCGGAACAGCCGACTACAGCCGGGTGCCCGCAGAAGCGGCCGCCGCACGATTCGATCGCTGGGCGGCGGCCTACGGCGCCGTACCGGCCGAACTCGCGGCGGTCCTCGACGAGCAGGTCCACCGGCGGTTCGCGGCCGCCGACACCATCCATGTCCTGCGGGATCTCGGTGACGACGCCGTCTGCGAGTACGGCCGGATCCACACCGAATTCAACGAATTCCTCACCATCGATCGCCGTCGGGGTGAGGTGGCGCTGATCGTCGCCGCCGACGATTGAGAATCGCCGGGACACGGTCAGTCCTTGCGGATCACTCGTTCGCCTGCGCCGGGCTTCCAGACGGTGATGTCGAGGTGGTCGTCGGCTACCTCGACGGTGGAGGCGCCGGTGAGGTCGGCGACGAAGAAGTGGTCGAATTTCTCTTCGCGGATGTCGAAGCCGGAGTCGTCGAAGAGTTTCTGGGCGAAGCGGCGGTGGACGGATTCGTCGGTGATGTCGGTGACGGTGCCGAAGAGTTTGGCGTCGCCGTCGGTGACCTTGGTGTCGACGGTGGCGGTGTGCAGGCAGAAGCGAGGGTCGCGGGCGAGGTCGTCGAATTTCCGGGTGTCGGGCATGCCTGCGAGGACGAGCATGCCGTCGAAGATCATCGGTTCGATGGGGCTGATGCGGGGTGATCCGTCGGCGCGAACGGTGCCGAGCATGCACAGGTTCCCGGTGGCCTTGTGCCTGCGCAGGAACAGCGCGGCGATGCTCGGTGCTTCCTGGGTGAACTGGCTCCACGTGGTCATATCTCGTACGGTACGACGCAAACCGGACATCTCCTGTCAGGTTTACCGGCTAGTCTCGGCGATATGCGCGCGAGCAGATTGGTGCGGCTGCTGCTGTCGCTCCAGGCCTCCGGCGGGTCGACCGCGGGCGCGCTGGCACGCGAGCTGGAGGTGTCGACCCGGACGGTCTATCGCGATGTGGAGGCACTGTCGGAGGCCGGGGTGCCGGTGTACTGCGAGCCAGGGCGCGGCGGTGGGGTGCGCCTGATCGACGGCTACCGCACCCGCCTGACCGGGCTCACCTCCGACGAGGCCGACGCGGTGCTGCTGGCGGGTTTGCCGGGCGCGGCCGCCGACCTCGGGCTCGGCACCGTGCTCGCGACCGCCCAGCTGAAGATGCTCGCCGCCCTGCCCCCGGAACTGCGCGGCCGGGCGACGCGCATCGCCGACCGCGTCCACATCGATATGCCCGGCTGGTTCCACCGCCCCGACGACACCCCCGCACTCGCCACGGTCGCCGACGCGCTCTGGCACGACCGCAGGCTGGCGCTGAGCTACCGGCGCCCCGACCGCGTGGTGGACCGGACCGTCGACCCGCTCGGCCTGGTGCTGAAGGCGGGCACCTGGTATCTGGTGGCACGCGAGTCCGCCGATATCCGGTCCTACCGGGCGAGCCGGATCGTCACCGCCGAGCCGACCGGCGAAACCTTCATCCGCCCAGCCGATTTCGACCTGTCCGCGCACTGGCGGGCAGCCGCCGACGACTTCGCCCGCTCCATCCTGCGCGTACGCGCCCACTGCCGCATCGTCACCGCCCACCTCGGCCTGCTGCGCCTGATGAACGACCCGGCCGCCGTCACCGAGGCCCTCGCCTCCCTGGGCCCACCCGATGCCGACGGCTGGGCCGAGATCACGATCCCCGGCGAATCCGTCGACATCCTCACCCACGCACTACTCCCCCTCGGCCAGCACCTCGAGGTCCTCGCCCCCGAACAACTCCGCACCGGCCTGGCCGCCATCGCCGACGCCATGGCCGCCCGCTATCGCCCGCCCGGCTGATCGCGTCCGCAGGGTCGGCTCGCATTCCGACTGCTCAGCAGGTCCAGTCGAGGATCGGGGCCATGGAACGGAGTTGGGCCGAGGACGGGGTCAGGCGCAGGGCGGTGTCGCGGAGGGCCACCAGTGGGGCGGCGGAGAGCTGGCCGAGGGTGCCGAGCTGGGCGGAGCGGCGGGTGATCATCCGGGTGCGGGGGCGGCGTTCGTGGTCGTAGCGGGTCAGGCCGTCGGGGTCGGCGGCGTGGCGGGCCAGGACGACGGCGTCTTCGAGGGCCTGGCAGCCGCCCTGGCCGAGGTTGGGGGTCATGGCGTGGGCGGCGTCGCCGAGCAGGGCGATGCGGCCGGCGGTGAAGGTGGGCAGGGCGGGCAGGTCGTAGATGTCGTTGTGCAGCACCGTGTCCGGGTCGGCGGCGGCGAGCAGGGCCGGGATCGGGTCGTGCCAGTCACCGAAGCGGGCGCGGACCGCGTCGAGCCCGCCGGGTGCGTGTTCGGCGGCATTGTCGACGGCGAACCAGTAGAGCCGTCCGTCCTTCAGCGGCGCGATGCCGAAACGCGCGCCGCGGCCCCAGGTTTCGCCGAAATCGGCGGGTGGGTCGGCGAGCTCGACGACGGCGCGCCAGGCGGTGTACCCGGCGTAGCGGGGCTCGACGTCACCGCAGACCGCGCGGCGCACCACACTGCGCAACCCGTCCGCACCGACGACCAGATCGGCGGTCGAGGTCCCCGCCGAGTGCACGACGGTGCCGTCGGTCCGCGCCTCGCGCACCGAGATCCCGGTGCGCAGCACACCGGCGGGCAGGGCGGCGCGCAGGATGTCGAGCAGGTCCGCGCGGTGCAGGATCACCGGTGTGCCGAAGCGCTCGCGCAGCGCGGCGATATCGGTGCGCGAGAGCCATCGCCCCCGGGTGTCGCGGATGCCCGCCGAGGTCCCGTCGATCGACTGCCCCCGCACCGCGGCACCCACACCCAGCGCGTCGAGGGCACGTAAAGCGTTGCTCCACAGCGAGATTCCCGCGCCGACGGCGGTGATCTCCGGCGCCCGCTCGAGCACCTCCACCGACCACCCCCGGCCGTGCAGGGCCAGCGCCGCGGCCATTCCCCCGATACCGCCGCCGACGACGATCGCTGTAGCCATCCGGTCTCTCCTCGCTTCAGGTCTGCCGCCACGCTACTACTGCTGTAGTGCCGCACACTACGACTGTAGTGATCGTCACTACGGGCGTAGTATCGCCGCGTGGTGTCGAAACGGGAGCAGGTCCTCGACGCGGCCATCGAGGTGCTGGGCACCCGGGGTTCGCGCGCGCTGACCCATCGCGCGGTGGACGAGGCGGCGGGCCTGCCCACGGGCTCGGCGTCGAACTACTTCCGCACCAGGGCGGCCTTGCTGTCGGGGCTCGCCGAACGGCTCGAGCAGCACGATCACGCCGACTGGGCCGCCCTGGATCAGGTACTGACCCTGTCCACCCTCGACGATCTGGTGGAGGGCCTGGCCCGGTTCGCCGTGCACGCCACCACCGAGGGCCGCGTCCGCACCCAGGCGCGCCTGGCCCTGTTCGGGGAGGCACAGACGATGCCCGCGCTGCACGAATCCGTGCGGCGCGGGCATCGGCGCCTGCGGGCCATGGCGATCGAGCTGACGGCCCTGGCCGGGGTCGGCGCGGCCGAGGCGGGCATCCTGGTCGACTATCTCGACGGGGTCATCATGCACCGCCTCACCGGCGCCGACTCCGATCCGCGCCCGGCGCTGGCCCGGCTGGTCCGCGCGCTGACCTGAGCTCAGACGATCGCGAACAGCAGCGCCGCGACCGCGAAACTCACCACCGACAGGATGGTCTCGAGCACCGTCCAGGTCTGCAGGGTCTGTTTGACGGTCATGTTGAAGTACTTCGCGATGATCCAGAACCCGCCGTCGTTGACGTGGCTGAGGATGATCGACCCGGCCGCGATGGCCATGGCGATCAGCGCGATCGACATCTGCGAGTACCCCTGCCCGGTCACCAGCGGCGCGACGATGCCGCCGGTGGTGACGATGGCGACCGTCGCCGAGCCCTGCGCGATCCGCAGCCCACAGCTGATCAGGTAGGCCAGCACGATCACCGGCAGCCCGGCCGCGGACATGGTGTCGGCCAGCGCGGTACCGATCCCGGTGGCCGAGATGACCTTGCCGAAGAAGGCGCCCGCGCCGACGACCAGCAGCACCATGCCGACCGGCTTGAGCGATTCGGCGGTGATGGTGCTCAGTTCCTGCACGGTGGACCCGCGCCGGATACCGAGCACATAGAAGGCCACCAGCACCGTGATGAGCAGCGCGACCGCGGGCGTGCCGAAGAAGGTGAGCACCTGCAGCAGCGCCGAATCCTGTTCCAGCAGTTGGTATCCGAAGGTGGCTCCCAGGATCAGCACCAGCGGGATCGCGATGATCGCGCCGATCAGGGCCACCGAGGGCGGCGACTTGGTGAGCACGGCGGTGCCACCGGCCCCCTCGGCACCGTCGGGGTCGGCCTCGGGTTCGAGCGGCACGAATTCGGTCGGCACGGCCACCTGCACGCGCTTGCCGATCCAGGTTCCCCAGACGATGCCCGCGGCGACGAAACCCGGGATGCCGCAGACGAATCCCATGATGATCAGCCAGCCCAGACTCACCCCGAGCAGACCGCCCAGGGCGACCGGGCCGGGGTGTGGCGGCAGGAAGGCGTGGGTCATCGAGAGCCCGGCCAGCATGGGCATGGCGTAGAGGACCAGGGACCGGCCGCCGCGTTTGGCCGCGACGTAGACCAGCGGCGCGAGCACGAAGATGCCGATGTCGAAGAACACCGGGATGCCGAAGATGAGACCGAGCAGCCCCATCGCGACCGGCGCGCCCTTCTCGCCGAACATCCTCAGCAGCCGGTCGGTGAGCACGTCGGCGCCGCCGGAGCGTTCCAGGATGGCGCCGAGCACGGTGCCCAGACCGATGATCACCGCGATGTGCCCGAGGATGGCGCCGAAGCCCGTCTCCAGTAGGGACTCACCGGCTTTGAGCGGTGTGCCGACGATCTGCTCGACCGGTAGCCCGGCCGCGAGTGCCAGCAGCAGGCCGGTCAGCAGCAGCGCGACGAACGGCTCCAGTTTGATCTTGATGATGGCGAACAGCAGTACGGCGATGGCCAGACCGCACAGAACCAGCAACCCGGGGGTGGTGGTGCGCAACCAGTCGACAGTGGCGCCCATGGGATACCTCTCAATCAAGCGAATGGACGAAGCGTGCGGCCCGGGAGCCGATCCGGGACCAGTGCGCGTTCGCGACGTCCGCGGGGGCCACCACTTCGGTGCCCGCGGTGACGGCGATCGCGCCCGCCTGGAGGAAATCCCGTGCGTTGTGGGAGTTCACGCCACCGGACGGGATGAGGAAGATGTCGGGGAAAGGCCCGAGCAGGTCCTTCAGGTAGGCCGGGCCGAGGGCGCGGGCCGGGAAGATCTTCACCGCCGCGGCCCCCAGCTCGACCGCGGCCAGCACCTCGGTCGGGGTGAAGGCGCCCATGATCACCGGAATGCCGTGTTCCACCGCCACTTCGGCGACTTTCGGGCGCAGCGCGGGGGTGACCAGGAAGCGCGCGCCCACCTCGATGGCGGCCTCGGCCTGGGCCGGGGTGGTCACAGTGCCTACGCCGATCACCGCGTCGGTGACCGCCGCGGCCTTGCCGACGGCGTCGAGCACGCCGAGCGTGGTGAAGGTGAGTTCGACCGCGCGCAGCCCGGCGCCTGCCAGGGCCGTGGCCAGTGCCGCCGGGTCCGGGATCTCGGGGGCGCGGACCACGGTGAGGGCCCGGTCGGCCCGGATCACGGCCAGGGCGGGCGAGGACGAGCTGAGCAGCGGGTTCATCGGGTTTCCTTTCGCCGGGCGTCCGCGCGCAGGGCCCGCCCGGCGCGCACGCCGGTCGGGATGCCGTCACGCAGCGCGAATTCACCGTTGACCAGGACGTGCTGGATGCCGCGCGCCTGCCGGCGGGGGTTGTCGAAAGTGGCGGTGTCGTGGATGGTCGCCGGGTCGAACACGACCAGGTCGGCCGCGTGCCCCGCGCGCACGAGGCCGCGATCGGCCAGCCGCAACCGCGCGGCGGGCCTGCCGGTGAGGTGGTGCACGCACTCCTCGAGGCCGAGCACGCCCAGCTCGCGGACGTAGCGGGACAGGTAGCGCGGGAAGGTGCCCCAGGCGCGCGGATGCGGGCGGGCGCCGACGAGCAGGCCGTCGCTGCCGCCCATGTGCCCGGGGTCGGTCATGATCGCGCGCACGTTCTCCTCGTGGCCGACGTGCTGGAGGATGGTGGTGGCCAGCTGGTCGCGGCGCAGCAGGTCGAAGAACACCTCGACCGGCGCGACCCCGCGTTCGGTGGCGATCTCGGCGACGGTGCGCCCGACGTGGGCGGACAGCGCGTCGTCGGCCACGCCGCTGATCTGGATGGTCTCCCATTCGACGGTGACGCCGTGACACCCGTCGGACCCGGTGACATCGACGTCGACGGCGATGTGGGCCCGCGCGTGCGGGTCGTCGAGCCGGGCCAGCGCGGCATCGGGTCCACCGGACATCGCCCAGCTCGGCAGCAGCGCCGAGAGCGTGGTCGAGCCGGGGAGATACGGGTAGGTGTCGAGGGTGATGTCGCAGCCCTCGGCCCTGGCCAGCGCGAGCAGGGCGAGGAATTCCGGTGCGCGGCCGCGGTTCACGCCGAAGTTGAGGGTGGCGTGGGTGAGGTGCAGCGCGCAGCCGGTGGCGCGGGCCAGCCCGATCATCTCCGCATAGGCTTCGAGCGCGCCCGCGCCGTAGGAGCGGGTGTGCGGCGCGTAGAAGCCCCCGGCGGCGGCGACCACCGCGCACAGGGCGGCGAGTTCGCCGGTGTCGGCGTACATTCCGGGCGTGTAGGTGAGCCCGCTGGACATGCCGACCGCGCCTTCCGCCAGCCCCTGCGCGAGCAGCGCGCACATGCGGTCGATCTCGGCGGTGGTGGCCGGGCGTTGCTCGGTGCCCACGACCAGCAGGCGCAGCGTGCCCTGCGGCACCAGGTAGGCGGCGTTGGGGGTGATGCCCTCGTCGAGCCGGTCCAGGTATTCGCCGACGGTGCGCCAGGTGAAGTCCAGGCCGGTGGGGTTGCCGTTCCAGCCGGCGATCTGCTTGCGCACCACCGCGAGGGCGGCGTCGTCGATCGGGGCGTAGGACAGGCCGTCCTGCCCGCTCACCTCGGTGGTGACGCCCTGGGTGATCTTCGGGATGTGACCGGGATCGGTGAGCAGGTGCAGGTCGGAATGCGCGTGCATGTCGACGAACCCGGGCGTCAGCACCGAACCGGGCTCCGTGGCAACGGGTTCCACGGCAGCACCCAGTGAGTGGGACGGGCCGATCGCGGCGATGCGGCCGTCGCGGATCAGGACATCCGCGGGCGTGCGCGGGGCGCCGGTGCCGTCGATGACGGCGATGTCGCGAAAGAGCAGTTCTGTCATGGTCGTCCGTCAGAAGTAGGTGCGGATCAGCTCGCGCACGCGGGGCCGCTCGGCGTCGGCGTCGTCGATCACCGGGATGAGCCGCCACTTGTCGAAGGCCGTGCACGGATGTGACAGGCCGAGGCGCACCACGGTGCCCACGGGCAGGTCGGCCGCGCTCGCGCCGGGCAGGTGCAGGAAGGTGTGCTGGTCGTTGAGGGCGGTCACCTCGGCGCCGGATGGCAGTGCGGGCCCGCCGACGACGAGCTGCGGAACCGGCAGACCCTCGTCGAACGGGAAGTCGCGCTTGCCGCCGTCGAGCAGGGCCAGTTCCGGCTCGGGGCGCGAGACCACGCGCGCCCAGCCGTGCATGGCGGCGCGCAGGCCGGGTGCCATCGCGGGCGCGGCGAGCGGGGAGATGCTCGCGTAGAAGCCGTCGTCGTGGACGAGGTAGGCGCCGCTGCGCAGCACCACGGTGGTCGATCCGTCGGCGGTGGCCAGGCCCGCGAGCGCGTCGACGACCAGTTCCGGATAGGCGCTGCCGCCCGCGGTGACGATCGCCGGGCCGGAGTAGGCGCCCGCGGCGAGCAGTTCGGTGTGCAGGGTGGCGAGTTCGGTCAGGTAACCGCGCACGGCGTCCAGACCCGCCGGGCTGCGGTCGTGGGCCAGCGCTCCCTCGTACCCGGCGACCCCGGCGAGGGTGAGCCGCTCGCTCGCCCGGATGGCCGATGCCACCGCGTGCGCCTCGGCCCTGGTCCGCGCGCCGGTTCGGCCGTGCGGGCCACCGAGTTCGACCAGCACCCGTACCGGCGGGCCGGGCGGTGAGGTGCGCAGGATCGCCGACATCGCCTCGACGGTGGCGACGCTGTCGGCCCAGCAGGAGAAGGCGAACTCGTTGTCGCGCGCGGATTCGGCGGCGGCCCAGGACAATCCGACCGGATCGACCAGCGAGTTGGCCAGCATGATCCGTCCGACGCCGAACGCGCGCGCCAGCTGCGCCTGCCAGCCGGTGGCCAGGGTGATCGCCCAGGACCCGGCCATGAGCTGCTCGCGCCACAGCTGGGGAGCCATCGTGGTCTTGCCGTGCGGGGCCAGCGCGACACCGGCGATGGCCGTCCACTCGGCCATCAGCGCGAGATTGGCGTCGAGTCTGCCGCGATCGAGGGTGAGCAGCGGGGTCTGCCACTGCCACAGTTCCGGCGCGGTACCGAGATACTCGCGCACGTGCTGACCCCAGGCGGCGGGCGGGACGCTCTTGTCCTGCGGACCCAGCATCCGATCGGCCAGCCCGTCCACCGCGTCGTCGTCGATGATCACAGCGTCCCTTCGGTCATACCGTCTGAGCATTGCATAATTCGCAACGCGAGTTGCACTGAATGTTTCTGCTCGTTATTGTGCATCGAGAGCACTGTGACCGCAACCACGAAAGGGCGACAGAGGTGACGCAGGCCATATCGGCACCACCGCGGGCGGTCACCGTCGGCGAGGGGCTGGCGGTGCTGATCGCCCGGCCGGGACCGCTGGAGCTGTCGGATCTGTTCGAGCGCGGAGCGGGCGGCGCGGAGGCGAACGTGGCCGTGGTGCTGGCCCAGCTCGGGGTCGCGGCGGCGTGGCTGTCGCGGGTCGGTGACGACGGATTCGGGCGCTACCTGGTGGCCCAGCTGGCGGCGAGCGGGGTGGATATCGGCGCCGTCGCGATGGACACCGAACGCCCCACCGGCCTCTATCTCAAGGAGCGCGGCAGCGGCTCGGACGCGGCGCACGACCTCTCCGCCCTGGCCAGCCGCATGCACTACTACCGCGCCGGGTCGGCGGCCAGTGCCCTGTCCCCCGCCGACCTCGCGACCCCGGCCGCCCGGTCCCTGCTCGACCACGCCGACCTGGTGCACTTCACCGGCATCACCCCCGCCCTGTCCGACTCGGCGAGCGCCCTCACCCACGCCCTGCTGAGGACGCCGCGCCGCTCGCTGGTCAGCTTCGACCTCAATTACCGCCCGGCCCTGTGGGGTTCGCGCCTGGACACGGCCGCCGACGAACTCGCCGCCCACATCCGCGGCGCCGACGTGGTGCTGCTCGGCGCCGACGAGGCCGCCGAACTGTTCGGCACCGACGACCCGGCCGCCCTGCGCGCCACCTTCCCCGAACCCGCCCAGCTGATCGTCAAGAACGACCGGCACAGCGTCACCGGATTCGACGGCGACACCGCCGTCGAGGTACCGGCCCTCACCCTGGAGATCACCGAGCGGATCGGCGCCGGTGACGCTTTCGCCGGCGGCTACCTGGCCGCCCTGCTGCACGGCGCCGACCTGCGCACCCGCCTGCGCTACGGCCATCTGTGCGCCGCCGCGGCCCTCACCGCGCCCGGCGACGCGGCGAAACTGCCACCGGCACAGGAACTCCGGCACCTGGCGTCGCTGCCGGAGCCGGCGTGGGCGGCCCTGCGCTACCCGCGGGTAATGGATGGGACGATCGGGTCATGAGCCAAAGCGTGTCGCGCGCCCTGACCATTCTCATCGCCCTCGGCGAGAACGCGCAGTCCCTCGACGAGCTGGCCGGGCGGCTCGGCGTCCACAAGTCCACGGTGCTGCGCCTGTTGCAGACCATGCAGGCCGAACGGTTCGTGGTGCGCGACGCGGCGCACCGGTACTCGCTGGGCACCCGGATGTTCGAATTGGCCAGTCACGCACTGGAGAACCGCGATGTCCGCACGGTGGCGCGCCCGCATCTGAGCGCGCTGGGCGCTGCCACCGGGCAGACCGTGCACCTGGCCGCCTACGAATCCGGCGACGCCGTCTACATCGACAAGGTCGACGCCGAACAGGCCGTGCGGATGTACTCGCGCATCGGCAGACCCGCGCCGCTGCACTGCACCGCGGTCGGCAAGGTCCTCGTCGCCGCGCTGCCCCGGGCCGAATGGTCCACCGTCGCCGCGCGATTGGACTATCACCCGTTCACCACCCGGACCCTGCGCACGCCCGAGCAGTACCTGGCCGAACTCGAGCGGGTCGCCGCGCAGGGCTTCGCCGAGGACCACGAGGAGCACGAGAGCTTCGTCAACTGCGTCGGTGTGCCGGTGCGCGACGGCATCGGCGAGGTCGTCGCCGCGGTCTCGGTCTCGGTGCCCGATGTGCTGCTCGACCACGATCAGGTGCTCGCGCTGTTGCCCCAGCTCCGGGCGACCGCCGACGCCATCTCCGCCGAACTCGGCTGGGCCCCCCGCCGAGACGTCCCCGCGAGGAAAGGCTGACCCCCATGTCCGACAAGATCGCCGTGCGCACCACCGACGCGCCCGCTCCCGCGCACACCTTCTCCCAGGGCGTGCGCAAGGGCCCGTTCGTCCAGGTCTCCGGGCAGGGCCCGGTCGACCCGGCCACCAGCGAGTATCTGCACCCCGGCGATGTCGCCGCGCAGACCACCCGCACGCTGCGCAATGTGCTGGCGATCGTCGAGGCCGCGGGCGCCACCTTCGACGATGTGGTGATGCTGCGTGTCTATCTCACCGAGCGCGAGGATTTCGCGCTGATGAACGACGCCTACGGCGCCTTCGTCACCGAGCACACCACCGGCGACGTGCTGCCCGCGCGCACCACCGTGTTCACCGGTCTGCCGCGCGCGGAGATGCTCGTGGAGATCGACGCGCTCGCGGTGGTCACGGATCGGTAGCGGCCGGAATTCGCCGTAATCGGGGCGTCCGAGCGGCGGGGATATGCTTCTATGGGCAATCCCCCAGCCCGGGGTACCGCACTATCGAGGACGTACCTATGTTTGCCAAGACCGCTCGCCCACTCGCCATCGCCGCGCTCGCCCTGTCGGCCACCGCGCTCGGCGCCGGAACCGCCTCGGCCGCCACCGCGCAGCCCGTCGTCGGCTCGGTCGCCATCTGCGCCGGTATCCCGGTGGGACCGATCACCGTCAGCGTGTGCCTGTAGCGCGCTAGCCCGAGTTGCGCAGGGCGGTGGCCAGGCCGTTCATGGTGAGCAGGATCCCGCGCTTCACCAGTTCGGAGTCGTCACCGCCGCGCAGCCTGCGCAGCAGATCCACCTGGAGCTGATTCAGCGGCTCCAGGTAGGGGAAACGATTGTGGATCGACTCGGCCAGCGACGGGTTGTCGCTGAGCAGTTCGGCGTGCCCGGTGACCGCCTCGTACATGCGGATGGTGCGGGCGTGTTCGTCGCGGATCATGCCGAAGATCTCCGCGCGCAGCTCCGGGTCCTCGACCAGCCCCGCGTACCGGGCGGCGATGTCGAGATCGCTCTTGGCCATCACCTGCGCGAGGTTCGACAGCACCGTGCGGAAGAACGGCCAGCGGTGGTAGAGCTCGGTGAGCCGGGCCAGGCGGCCGGGATCGCCGTCGACCCAGTCCTCGAGCGCGGTGCCGGTGCCGTACCAGCCCGGCAGCATGACGCGGGCCTGGCTCCAGGCCATCACCCACGGAATGGCGCGCAGGTCCGAGACCGAGTTGGTGGGTTTGCGCGAGGCGGGGCGGCTGCCGATATTGAGATCGCCGACCTCGGCCACCGGGGTGGACTGGCGGAAGTACTCGACGAAGCCCGGGGTGTCGTGCACCAGGCGCGCGTAGGCGGCGCGGGCGCGGGCGGCGAGGTCGTCGAGCAGTTCGTAGGCCGGTTCGGCGTCATCGCCCAGACCCTCCACGTCCAGCAGGGTCGATTCCAGGGTGCCCGCGATCAGTGATTCCAGATTGCGGTGCGCCGCACCCTGTTCGGAGTACTTGGCGGCGATCACCTCGCCCTGTTCGGTGAGCCGCAGCGCCCCGTGCACCGCGCCCGCGGGCTGGGCGAGGATGGCGTCGTAGCTGCGCCCGCCGCCGCGACCGACGGTGCCGCCGCGACCGTGGAACAGCCGCAACCGGATGCCGGTCTCGCGGGCGACCTCCACCAGGTCCAGTTCGGCCCGGTACAGCGCCCAGTTCGCGGCCAGGTACCCGCCGTCCTTGTTGGAATCGGAGTAGCCCAGCATCACCTCCTGGCGCATGCCCGCCGCGGCGACGAGTTCGCGGTACACCGGCACGTCGAGCACCGCCGACAGTGTCGCCGCCCCCGCGCGCAGGTCCTCGATCGTCTCGAACAGCGGCACGATCCCGACCGGGCAGCTCGGCGCGCCCTCGGCCGTCCCCGGGTCGAGGATGCCCGCCTCTTTCAGCAGCAGCGCGGCCTCGAGCATGTCGCTGACCGAGGTGCACATGCTGATGATGTAGTTCGGCACGGCCGCGGCGCCGAAGGTGTCGATCACGTCCTTGGCCGCGCGCAGCACCCCCAGCTCCTTGACTGCCAGCTCGCTGAGCTGCGCGCGCGGGCCCAGCAGCGGCCTGCGCGTGCGCAGTTCCCCGGCCAGCAGCGCGACCCGCTCGGCCTCGGGCAGTCCCACGTAGTCGGCGTGCACCCCGGACCAGGCGAGCAGCTCGGCGACGACCTGCTCGTGGACCTCGGAGTTCTGCCGCATGTCCAGGCCCTGCAGGTGGAAACCGAAGGTCTCGATCGCGTGGCGCAGGGCGGCGAGCCGGTCGTCGGCGAGCAGGCCGTCGCCGCTGGCGCGCAGGGACGCGTCGACGGCGTCGAGGTCGTCGAGGACGGCCTGCGGGGTCGGATACGGTTCGGCCCCGGTGTCCAGCCCGCTCTCCGGCAGCACCCCGAGCGCGCGCCGGGCGGTGGCGCTGAGCCGGGCCCGGATCGCGTGCAGCGCACGGCGATACGGTTCGTCGGCGAAGAACGCCGGGTCCTCGTACCCGGCCTGCGCGAGCGCGGCGACCGCGTCGGTGACCGGCACCAGCCTGCCCGACTGCGACAGCGACTTCTCCAGTTCGACCAGTTCGCCGAGATAGCGGCCGAAGGCGAAGGCGGCGGCCTGCTCGGCGGCGGTGTGCACCACCTCGGCGGTCACGAACGGGTTGCCGTCGCGGTCGCCGCCGATCCAGGAACCGGGGCGCAGGATGGGCCGGGCCAGCAGGTCGGCCTCGGGCCAGCGGTAGCGCAGCGCGGCCCGCACCTGGGCGTTGATCGCGGGGATCACGTCGTAGAGGGTCAGGTCGTAGTAGCGCAGGCCGACGGCGATCTCGTCCTGGATGCGCAAGCGCGCCAACCGGATCAGCGCGGTGCGCCACAGCGTCAGCACGGCACGGCGGATGCGCAGTTCGCTCTCGTCGTAGCCGGGCTCACCGGGGCCGAGCCTGCGGCGCAGCCGCATCAGCTGGGTGATCTCGGACTGCACGTCGAAGACGGTGCGCCTGCGGGTCTCGGTGGGATGGGCGGTGATCACCGGCGAGACCAGCGCGTCGGCCAGCAACTCGCCCACCGTCTCGCCGTCGAGCTCGGCGGCGTCGAGTTTGGCGTAGGTGGCCGCCAGCGAGGAGTCCTGCGGCGGCTCCCCGGCCGCGACGTGCACGGCGCGGCGACGGTCGCGCTGGAGGTCCTCGGCGAGATTGGCCAGCAGCACGAAATAGCTGAACGCCCGGATCAGCGGGATGGCGACCTCGGTGGGTGTGCCGTCGAGCATGTCCGCGACCGCGCTGCGCTCGACCTCCTCGCGACGCACCCGAAACGCCTCGATCCGCACCCGTTCGATGAGGTCGAACACCTCGGGGCCCTCGTGGTCACGAATGGTGTCGCCCAGGATGCCGCCGAGAAACCGGATGTCCTCGCGCAGCGGCCGGGTCGCTTCCTGCTCCGTCTCGATCCGCGCTTCGCCCATGGACAGACAGTATTGCCGCGCGGCCCCGGGCGCGACCCGGCGACGCGCTAGAGGGCGCGGATCACCCGGGCGGGGTTCCCGGCGGCGAAGACGCGGTCGGGCAGGTCGCGGGTCACCACGCTGCCCGCGCCGACCACCACGTCGTCACCGATGCTCACCCCGGGACACACGATCACCCCGCCGCCGAACCAGGCGTTGTTCCCGATCCGGATGGGCGCGGCCGATTCCCAGCGCTGCCTGCGCTTGTCGTGGTCGTCCATCGGATGCAGGGCCGTCAGCAGCTGACAGCGCGGGCCGATCGAACAGTCGTCACCGATGACGATGGGCGCGCAGTCGAGCAGGATGGCGTCGTAGTTGAGGAAGCTGTTGGCGCCGATCTCGATGAGATAGCCGTAGTCGCACTGGAATCGCGGCATGATCCACGAGCCCTCGCCGAGCTTGCCCAGCAGGTCGCCGAGCAGCGCGGTGCGCCGGTCGGTCTCGTCGGGTCCGGTGCGGTTGAACTCGTCGCAGAGCCGTTGCGCCTGTTGCCTTTCGGCCACCAGCTCCGGATCGTTGTCCCGGTACAGCTCCCCCGCCAGCATCCGCTGCTTCTGCTCACCCATGCGGCCGAGTCTAGGGCGCGAGCGGGCGGGCTCGGCGTCGCCGCGGGTGTCTGGGCCAGTCCGTCCGGGACGACGGTCAGTAGGGTCGAGGAGTGAAACCGGCTCGGACTCGACACAACTACACCGGAACCTCGGTCGCCGAACGGCAGGTCGAGCGGCGGGCGCTGTTCATCGAGGCGGGGCTGAGCGTGTTCGCGGAGAAGTCCTACGCCAACAGTTCGCTGACCGATGTCTGCGCGGCGGCGGGACTGTCGCGACGGCAGTTCTACGAGCTGTTCGCCGACCGCGAGGAACTGCTCGTCGCGGTGTACGACAGCGTGCAGGGCCGGGCCCGCGCGGCGGTCGCCGAGGCGCTGGCAGCGAGCGGGTCGAGCGATCTGCGCGAGCTGGTCGACGTGGCCATCCGCGCCTACACCCAGGCCATCACCGCCGATATCCGCGGCGCCACCGTGGCCTTCGTGGAGATCGTTGGGGTGAGCCCGGCGGTCGAGGCACATCGCGCGGGCATCCGGGATCAGTGGGGCGAGGTGGTGCAGGCGATCGCGGCGGAGGTGCCGGACGCGCGCACGCCCCCCGGCGGCTGGCGGGTGGCCATGGCGGCCTTCATCGGCGCGGTCAACGGCGCCGTGCACCAGTGGAGCCTCGACGACCCGCGCCCACCCGTCGACGTGCTGGTGGAGGTCTTCTCCACCCTGCTCAACGCGCTGACCTCGGACGTCGCCCCCCGCTGATTGCGATCTACGCCACACCCGTGCGATAGTAGCCCTCATTGAGACGACGCCGTCTCAAATCATGTGAGGACAGAGCACGAATGACATCTCCTACCGTTGCGCGGTGGCTCGCCCTGGTCACCGGCGTGATCGCGGTGAGTTCGGCCATCGTGGCAGGCCCCGTCGCGGCCGAACCGGCGGGCATCGCTCCCGCGCCGGTGATCCCGCTGCCGCCCGAGCTGGACCCCGGCTTCTATCTCCCACCCGCCGAGGTGGTCGCCGCGACCGTGCCGGGGCAGATCATCGCCGCCCGCCAGGTCACCGTCGCCGACTTCGGCCTGCTGCCGATCGACGTGGACGCCTGGCAGGTGTCCTACCGCTCGAACAACAGCCGCGACGAGGCCATCCCCGCGGTGGCCACGCTGATCAAGCCGCGCGGCACGGCGGTGGCGCCGCGCAAGCTGCTCTCGGTGCAGCTGGCCGAGGACTCGACCGCGGGCTATTGCGCGCCGTCGTATGCGCTGCAACACCTCTCGGTGGCACCGGTCGCCGGGCAGATCGTCGTCCCGGCCGAATTCCTGTTCGCCCAGGCGGCCCTCGCGCAGGGCTGGGCGGTGGTCGTCCCGGATCACCAGGGCCCGAACTCGGCCTACGCCGCCGGTCCGCTGGCGGGCCGGATCACCCTCGACGGCATCCGCGCCGCGACGAATTTCGCCCCGCTCGAGGCCGGACCGGACGCGCGGGTGGGCCTCTACGGCTACTCCGGCGGCTCGATCGCGACCGGGCACGCCGCCGAACTGCACGCCTCCTACGCGCCCGAACTGAACATCGTCGGGGCCACCGAAGGTGGGGTCGGCGCCGATCTGGGTGCCGCGCTGCGGATGGCGAACAATCAGGCCACCTCGGGCCTGGTCTTCGCGGCCGTGCTCGGCCTCACCCGCGAATACCCCGATTTCGCCGCCTATCTCGACCAGCGGCTCGATCCCCTCGGCAAGACTCTGCTGACGGTGAAGTCACCGCTGTGCGTGCAGTACCAGTCCGCGCTGCTGCCGTTCCTGAACCTGACCGGCATGATCGGCTCCGACGGCGACCCGCTCGACGACGCGCCCGTCGCCGCCATGCTCGCCGACACCAAGATGGGCAAGACGGTGCCCGACATGCCGCTGTTCGTCTGGCATTCGGCCTGGGACGAGATCCTGCCCCTGCCCGCCGCCGACGCCCTCGTCGACACCTACTGCCGCGACCCGGACACCTCGCTGACCTACACCCGCGACCACGCCAGTGAGCACATCGTCGCCGAGGTCGTCGGCGGCCCGGCCGCCCTGCTCTGGCTGCGCGACCGCCTCGACGGCATCCCCGCCACCCCCGGCTGCACCGTCAGCGACGCGGGCACCATGGCCGCCACCCCCGGCGCACTCGGCTTCCTCGGCGACACCCTCGCCGCCAAGTTCGCCACCCTCTTCGGCACCCCCCTCGGCTCCCACTGAGCCACCCCGCGAATCCCCTGGCCGCTCCCTCGTCGCCGCCAGGG
>NZ_JBSGDP010000046.1:0-48689 GCF_053602435.1 Nocardia sp. NPDC004415 | reverse complement strand
TGTTTTGGCGGCTGGCGCCGCGGGTTTTTCGGCCCATTGGGCCTCGCATCCGAGGGGCGATACTCCGCCTTCGGCGTTACGTCTCGCCCCTCGGATGCGAGGCGGCCGAAAACCCGTTTCTGGTTCCGTTTCGCGGCCCGTTGTTGGTTCCGTTCTACGGTCTGTTGTTGGTTCGTTGACGAAAGAACCCGGTCTCACCGTGTGGGTGAGGCCGGGTTCCTTGGTTTCGTGGTTCTACGCTTCGAGTTTGTAGCCGAGTCCTCGGACGGTGACCAGGTGTTCCGGCTTGGCGGGGTCGGCTTCGATCTTCGAGCGCAGGCGTTTGACGTGCACGTCCAGGGTCTTGGTGTCGCCCACGTAGTCGGCGCCCCAGACTCGGTCGATGAGCTGGCCGCGGGTGAGCACGCGGCCGGAGTTGCGCAGCAGGTATTCGAGCAGATCGAACTCCTTGAGGGGCAGGGTGACCTGGCCGCCGTTGACGTGGACGGTGTGCCGGTCGACATCCATCCGCACGGGGCCGGCCTCGAGCACGCCGTTCTCGCTGCTGGAATCGAGTTCGTCGCCCGCGCCGCGGCGCAGCACCGCGCGGATGCGGGCGATCAGCTCGCGCGCGGAGTACGGCTTGGTGACGTAGTCGTCGGCGCCCAGTTCCAGGCCGACCACCTTGTCGATCTCGCTGTCGCGGGCGGTCACCATGATCACCGGCACGCCGCTGCGGGTGCGCAGCTGCTTGCACACGTCGGTGCCGCTCATGCCGGGCAGCATCAGGTCCAGCAGCACGATGTCGGCGCCGGAACGGTCGAACTCGGCCAGCGCGGACGGGCCGTCGCCGACGACGGTGACGTCGAAGCCTTCCTTGCGCAGCAGGAATGCCAGCGGATCGGCCAGCGACTCCTCGTCCTCGACGATCAACACACTCGTCATCTGCGTGCCTCCACACCGTTCGTTCGGCCAGCTGGGGTGCGCTGGGCGATGGTTTCTCTCGTGCCGAGCTCCGGCACCGACGCCGCGTCTTCGTCGCCCTCTGTCTCCAGATGGGCGGGAATGCGCAGGGTGAACGTCGAGCCGGTGCCCAGCTTGCTCCACAGGGTGATCTCACCGTTGTGGTTGGCGGCCACGTGTTTGACGATGGCCAGGCCGAGTCCGGTCCCCCCGGTCGAGCGGGAGCGGGCCTTGTCGGAGCGGAAGAACCGCTCGAACACCCGCTCCTGGTCTTCCTTGGCGATGCCGATCCCACGGTCGGTCACCGCCATCGCGACGTGGTCGCCGCGCAGCGACCGGCTCACCGACACGTGCGAACCCTGCGGCGAGTACGCGATGGCGTTCTCCACCAGGTTCGACAGCGCGGTGACCAGCAGCGTCTCGTCGCCGAGCACCTCGAGCCCGCTGGGCCGGTCGGTGCTGACGGTGATGCCCGCGGCCTCGGCGGCGGTGCGCGAGCGGTCGACCGCCTGCTGCACCACCGTGTCGACATCGACCACGGCCAGATCGGGCAGCTTCTCCGCGCCCTGCAACCGCGAGAGCGCGATCAGCTCGGTGACCATCTTGCCCAGGCGCCGCGATTCGGCCAGCACACGCGAGCCGAAGTGCCGCACGGCCTCGGGATCGTCGGCCGATTCGAGCATGGCCTCGGCCAGCAGGCTCATCGCGCCGACGGGGGTCTTGAGTTCGTGGCTGACATTGGCGACGAAATCGCGCCGGGTCGCCTCCATGCGGGCCTGCTCGGAATCGTCGTCGGCGAACAGCACGACGAAGCTGGTCTCCTCCCGCGACAGTTTGCGGGCGACGCCACGCACGGCGATCCGGCCGCGGCCGGGCGAGGGGTTCTTGGCGGTGAGGTCGTATTCGGCGGCGTCGCCGGTGGCGAGCACCTTCTCCACCGCCGCCCAGGCGCGTTCGTCGAGCAGCCGGTTGCGGACCAGGCCCAGTTCCTCGGCGCGCGGATTCACCAGCACCACATCGCGGTACTCGTCGACCACGGCGATGCCGCTCTCCGAGGCCAGCACGATCAGGTCGAGCACCTGCGACATCGTCAGCCCGGTGTCCTCCTGATTGCGCGCGGCGTGGCGGGCATTGACGTACGGGATCAGCAGGCCACCGACTGCCAGTCCCACGACAGCCGCGAGGACTGCCAACAGCACCGCCTGCGGAACACTCACATGATTGATCGTACGAGTGCGAACCCCGGCCCCGACGCCGGGTCACAGAAGTTTCGCGCAGGTCACAGGCCCTTGGCATCCCGTTCGCCTGCCGTTCACCCGACCGTCGACCGGCGTGTCAGCCCGGCGTGTCACCGGCGCGGACGTGGGATCATGCAGTGGACACCCGGGTGAATTTCGGCGGGAAAGGATCGCGATGAGCAAGATTCTGAATTCTCTGTCCGACGACGAGTACGTCCTGGTCCGCAAGACCAAGAAATCCCAGATGGCGAAGCTCGACGAGGGCCACCTGATCGACCTGCACTCCCGCATCCGGCGGGCCCGCAACAAATACGTCAAGCTCTACCGGCGCGAGGGCGCCGCCAAGGTCGAGGCCAAGGGCGCACGCGGCTCCGGCAAGTCGGCCAACAAGCGCAACGCCGCCCGCGCCGAAGTCTTCGAGGACGCCCTCAGCCGCGTCAGCCGCCGCCTGGCCAAGGTCGCCGCGCACAGCGCCGAGCAACTGAAGGAACAACGCCTCGCCCGCGCCCGCACGGACGCCCCCTCCTTCAGCGACGTCGACTCCGTCGACGGAAAAGTCGACTCCGCGGGCCGCATCCGCGTCGACGAAACCCGGCAATCCCCAGGCCGCAAGAAGTACGAGGCCGCCACAATCGCCGCCGGCACCCGCCGCCAGGCAGCGAAGGACAACAGGTAGACCAGAAGCGAACCTGCGTCCACAACCCTCTGACGTGCTGACCGTGCCCAACGAGGCGCGGCGGCCGTTCGTCCGCTGAGACGACCAGTGGCGCCGGTGCGGATACAGCTACCGAGTTACGACGGTCCCGGCGACCGGGGTCAGCCGAAGAGTTCGTCGGCGCTGTTGGCTGTCAGCGCCTGCGCCAACCAAGCGTTGAGCTGATCGAGATCCGTCGTCTCGGTGAGCAGCGTGCGCTGAGCCGCCGACAGTTCGATGCCGCGGCCGGTGAGCACCGTCGACAACGCGCGCTGAACTCCGAGCGCGAGACCCTGCTCACGCCCTTGTTCGAGGCCCTCCTCACGCCCCTGCTCCCGCAGGCGCTGCGCCGATTCGGAGCGGAAGAACGACAGATCGGTGGCCATTTTGTCCCTCCAGAGCTTGGCTGCCTCGGTATGTGAAATTCCCTGCTCGACCAGTTCAGCGTAGAACTCGGTCTCCTCGCTCGCCCCACGTCGACGAAACGCCACCACGATCGCTTCCAGTATCTCACCGATCTCGGGCTCACGCGCATGCGTTATCGCAGACAAGGCGGCCAGCGGCAGATCGGCCTCCGCCTCGGCGGGGTCGATGATCGCGGGGACGTTGTGCGGGCCGAGGACCAACGGCGACAAGCGGAAGGTGGCCCACCGGCGGTAGGAGACCGACATCGGCCTGCTCGCCCAGGTGGCGGTTTCCTTGTCGTGGCAGACCACGACGAGCACTACGGGGAGGTCGTACTTGTTGTGCAGGAAGGTCACATAGTAGGACCACGCGGCAATACGCGAGGGGTCCCGCGTCGATTGTGCCTCGACGACCAGCAGAAACGCATCGTCTTCGGTCTCGATCCGCAAGATGGTGTCGGCGCGGCGTTCGATCGGCGCGGTCTCGGTCAGGTCGACCGAGATCTACTCCACCGCGACAGGGTCGGGGAACGGAAGACCCAGCACATGGAAGGCGCGGGCGAACGCCGCCGGATCGTGGGTGAAGATCTTGTGCATCGCCTCGTGCGACGAACTGACCATGCGGACAAGCTATCAGTCACCGAACTCATGTTCGAATCGGGCAAATCGACACGAGGACAAGAGGATTCACGTAGCCAGGCCCAAACCCAGCGCGGCCGCGACCGGGGCCAGGTAGAGGATCGGGAAGGCGACCGTCTTGTAGGAGTGGGCGCGCAGGACCGTGATAACGGCGCCGGTGAAGTACAGGATCAGCCCGATCGCGGCGGCGATGCCGATCGCGGGGACGGCGAGGCCGAGCAGGAGGCCGATCGAACCGGCGGCCTTGGCGATACCCAGGGGCGTCCACCAGGACTGGGGGACGCCGTAGGTGACGAGGGGGTCGACGACGAAGGGGGCTCGGCGCAGGAGGGAGACGGCGGAGAAGCCGACCCAGAGGGCGGCGGCGATGGTGACGGTGACGTAGGCGGTGTGCATGGCGGACTCCTTCGGTGGCCGCGGTGATCGCGGCGGCTACCGAGGTGACGACGTGACCGCCGGTCCTGTGACATCCACACAGCACAGCGCCCCGGTCCACAGGGGTGGACCGGGGCGCTGTGGAGAGCTGGGGACTACTTGCCGCCCTGGTTGGCGACCGCGGCGGCGCCTGCGGCGGCGGCCTCGGGGTCCAGGTATTCGGCGGGCTTCACGGGGCGCAGGTTCTCGTCGAGTTCGTAGCGCAGCGGGATGCCGGTGGGGATGTTGAGGCCGGAGATGTCCTCGTCGGAGATGTTGTCGAGGTGCTTGACCAGCGCGCGCAGCGAGTTGCCGTGGGCGGCGACCAGGACGGTCTTACCGGTGCGCAGCTCCTGGGAGATGGTGTTCTCCCAGTACGGGATCATCCGGGCGACGACGTCCTGCAGGCACTCGGTCTTGGGGATCTCGATGCCGGCGTAGCGCGGGTCGCCTTCCTGGCTGTACTCGTTGTCGTCGGCGATCGGCGGCGGCGGGGTGTCGTAGCTGCGGCGCCACAGCATGAACTGGTCGTGGCCGTACTGCTCGCGGACCTGCTCCTTGTTCTTGCCCTGCAGGTCGCCGTAGTGGCGCTCGTTGAGGCGCCAGTCGCGGATGACCGGGATCCAGTGCCGGTCGGCGGCGTCGAGCGCGTTGTTGGCGGTGCTGATCGCGCGACGCAGCAGCGAGGTGTAGACGATGTCGGGCAGGATGCCGTGCTCGGCGAGCAGCTCACCGGCCCGCTTGCCCTCGGCGATGCCCTTGTCGGTCAGGTGCACATCCACCCAGCCGGTGAACAAGTTGAGGGCATTCCATTCGCTCTCGCCGTGGCGCAGCAGCACGAGGGTGTAGGTCATGGGGCCATTCTGGCATTGCGCCGAAGGTCAGGCCCACTCCACCTCGTCGAACCCGAGGCTCATCTCGTGTGGTCCGCCCGGGACCAGAGCGTCGACCTGTAATCGGGACGCGTCCGCGTCGACCTCGCGCACCACGGCGCACACACCTCGCAGCGGTCCATCCGGAATATGGACGACATCCCCCGGCACGTAGTCGGCAGCCACCTGTCCGAGGCTACGCGCGCGGGCACCCCGACCACGGCGAACTCGCCGCACGCGGACCGAAGAGTCCGGCCACGGCGGTTTACGCCTCGACCGCCAGGACGCCCGCCCCGACGAGGGTCGCGCCGTCCCCGATCGGCGAGAGCTCGACGGTCAGTTCCCGCACGAAGCCCAGTCCCGCGTGCCGGGCGACGGCGGCGCGCAGTGGCCCCCACAGCGGTTCGCCCGACTGCGCGAAGCCGCCGCCGATCACCACCCGGTCGGTGTCGAGCAGCGCTGCGGCCGAGCAGATCGCCTGTCCCAGCCCGGTTCCCGCCCTTTCCAGCACGGCGAGGGCGATCGGGTCACCGGCCGCGGCGGCGGCCGCCAGTTCGACGCCGGTCTCCCCCGTCCACCCTCGCGAACGCGCCAAGCGCACCGACGACATCCCACTGGCCACCGCTTCCACACACCCGAATCCCCCACAGGCACAAGGGGTGTCGTCACCAGGAACGATGATGTGACCGATGTGCCCGGCATTTCCGGTGCGCCCCACCAGCACTCGCCCGTCGGCGACGATCCCGCCACCCACGCCCGAGGACACCGTCAGCGCCAGCCCGTTGCGTACTCCGCGCAGCCCGCCCACGCGGTGCTCGGCCAGCGCCAGGCAGGCACCGTCGATCGCCAAGCGCACCACCGCATCCGGGAACAGCGCGCGCACCCGCTCGACGATCGGGAAGCCGTCGCGCCACGGCAGCAGGTTCAGCGGGCCGATCACCCCGCCGGGCACGTCCACCGGACCGGCCGCGCCGATGCCGATCGCGGTGACGCGCATGTCGTGTGCCACAACGCCCAGCAGCTCCCGGCAGGCGTCCCACGGGTCGTCCACGGCGGCGGCCACACGGCGCACACCACGCAGCGAATAGTCCGAGTTCACCACTGCCGCAGCGAATTTCGTCGCCCCGATATCGAGCGCCAGTGCCGTCATCGCAACTCCTGTTCTCGCCGGTCCCGGCACCACTCCCGCCCGGACGCGCTCGCCCGGCGGCTTCGGTGATGTGAAGTCTCACAGGATGTGGCACCCGACACTTTGACTACTGGTCGGTACGCGCGGGGCCGTTTCGTTGGATACTTCCACACGGGTCGGGTCGTGACAGTTGGGCAGCACTACATTGATGAAGGATAGCTGTGTCGAAATTCGTTGTACTGGTGTTGAGCCTGTTGACGGCGGGCGTGCTCGCCGCACCGGCCGGCGCGAACCCGTTGTATCCGACCCCGGATCCGGACCCGTTCTTCAGCGCACCGAGTGACATCAGCACATTGGCTCCCGGCGACGTCGTGCGTACCCGCCGCGTCGACACCTGGATGTACCCGGGCACCGAGGGCTGGCAGGTGGCGTTCCGCTCCACCAACTCCGCGGGCAACGCCATCATGGGCGTGACCACCGTCCTGATGCCGGTGGGGGTGAAGAACCCGCCGCTGGTCTCCTACCAGGCGCTGATCAACTCGATCGGCACCCGCTGCAACCCCTCGCAGTCGCTGTTCAACGGCGAGTTGCAGGACGCGCCCGGCGCCATGCTGCCGTTGCAGCGCGGCTGGGCCATCTCGGTGCCCGACTACCTCGGGCCCACCGTCGCCTACGGCGCGGCCAAGCTCAGCGGCATGGTCACCCTCGACAGCGTGCGGGCCGTGCAGAAGGTCGCCGAGCTGGGCGTGAGCGACTCGCCGGTGGCGATCGCGGGCTACTCCGGTGGCGGCATGGCCACCGCGTGGGCCGGTGCGTTGCAGCCGACCTACGCCCCCGAGCTGAAGCTGGCCGCCGTGGTCGCGGGCGGTATCCCGGCCGATCTCGAATTGATGGCCGACGCACTGGGTTTCGCGCCGCACCCCGGCTTCGGCCTGGCCTTCGCCGCGGCGATGGGCATCGAGCGGGAATATCCCCAGCAGGTGCCGGTCTCGGACTCGCTCAACGAGAACGGGCTGTGGTTCCGCGAGTTCACCAAGGACGCGTGCCGCCGATTCCTGTTGTTCCACGGCATCTTCCGCAATGCCGAGCAGATGGCGGCCTCGAAGGACCTGATGAGCAGCGAGGTGGCGCGCGGCGTGCTGCGTGAGAACAGCCTCGTGCACTTCACCGGGGCGCCGACCGCGCCGACCTACATCTGGCAGGGCAAATACGACACCCTGACCCCGTACGGTCCGGTGGCCGAATCGGTGGCGCACTTCTGCGCTCAGGGCGCGCCGGTGCAGCTGGCCACGATCGAGATCTCCGAGCACATGACCGCCGCGGCGGCCGGGTTCGTGGATGCGTGGAACTACGTGGAGTCGCGGTTCCGCGACGAGCCGGTGCCGACCAACTGCTGAGGTAGAACCGCGGTTCTCGGCCGCCTTGATCTGGACTGACCGGAGGGTGCGACGAAGGAGTGCCCGCAGGGAGGGAAGATCAAGGGAACAGGCCGAGAACCCGCGGCGCCAGCCGCAAATGTTACAGCTCTTTCTCGTCGATGAGGTGCTCGAAGGCGCGCAGGTTCTTCAGCGATTCACCGCGCGAGACCCGCCATTTCCATTCCTTGCGGATGGATTCGGCGAAGCCGAGTTCGAGCAGCACGTTGAAGTCGGTGTCGACGGCTTCCAGAATCTGACCGAAGAGCCGGTCGAGTTCGTCGGGGGTCACCGATTCGGCCGAGGTGCGGCCGACGAGGTAGATGTCACCGACATTGTCGAGGGTGTAGGCCACGCCGTAGAGGCGGCGGTTACGGCGCAGCAGGTATTTGTAGACGCCTTCGAAGTTCTCGTCGGGCTTGCGGCAGACGAACGATTCGATGCGCACGCCGTGCTTGCCGACGGTCAGCATCACCGTGGTCTTGAGCTTGCGCTCGCCCGGCAGCACGACGATGAAGGTGTCCTCGCCGTGGCGGGTGTATTCGATCTCGCGCTCGCGCAGCGTCTCGTCGATCACCTGCGATACGGCGTTCACCTGCGTACTCCTGTCCGGCGCCGCCACAGCGCCCGCGATCTGGCCTGGCCGGTGTCGCCCGCGAGCAGGGCGATCGGGCCGCGTTCGGCGCGGAATCCGGCCATGGCGGCAGCGTAGCTGTCGAGCAGGCCCTCGGCGGTGTGCGCCCAGGAGAAGCGGCTCGCGTGCGCGACCGCGGTGGCGCCCATGCGGGCCAGCCGGGCGGGGTCGTCGAGCAGGGCGGCCAGCGCGTCGGCCCAGTCGGGGGTGCGGTGCCCGGCGACGAGCAGGCCGGATTCACCGTCGCGGACCGCGGTGCCGAGCCCGCCCACATCGGCGGCCAGCACCGGGGTGCCGCTGGCCTGGGCCTCGATGGCGACCAGGCCGAAGGATTCGTTGTAGCTGGGCACCGCCACCACGTCGGCGGCGCGGTACACCTGCACCAGCCGGTCGGGGGCCTGCGGCGGCAGGAAGGTGACCCGCTCGGCGATGCCGAGATCGGCGGCCAGTTCGATGAGCGCGTCAGGCCGGGCCAGACCGGTGCCGGACGGTCCGCCGACGATGAGGACGCGCAGGTCACGGCGGGGATCGCGGCGCAGCAGTTCGGCGGCGGCGCGCACCAGCACATCGGGGGCCTTGAGCGGCTGGATGCGGCCGACGAAGGCGACGATCTGCTCCTCGGGACGCAGGCCCAGTTCGGCGCGCGCGGCGAGCTTGTCGCCGGGCCGGTAGCGGGTCAGGTCGGCGCCGGGGGGCACCACGTCGATGCGCTCGGGTGCCGCGCCGTAGAGGTCGACGAGCTGACCGGCCTCGTCGGCGGTGTTGGCGACCAGGCGGTCGGCCTCGGCGATGACCTGCTTCTCGCCGATCACCCTGGTCTCGGGTTCGGGGGTGTCGCCCTCGGCCAGCGCGGCGTTCTTGACCGCGGCCAGGGTGTGCGCGGTGTGCACCAGCGGCACCCGCCAGCGGTCGCGGGTGAGCCAGCCGACCTGGCCGGAGAGCCAGTAGTGCGAGTGCACGAGGTCGTAGTGGCCGGGCAGGTGCCGGGCCTCCTGGCGCAGCACCTCGGCGGTGAAGGGGCACAGCTGGGTGGGCAGCTCGTGCTTGTCGAGGCCCTCGAAGGGCCCGGCGACCACGTGGCGCACCAGCACGCCGGGGGCGGCCTCGGCGACCGGGGGCAGGTCCGAGGAGGTCGCGCGGGTGAAGATCTCCACCTCGGTGCCGCGTTTGGCGAGTTCGAGCGCGGTCTGGAGCACGTAGACGTTCATGCCGCCCGCGTCACCGGTGCCGGGCTGGGCCAGCGGTGAGGTATGCACCGACAGCACCGCGATGCGGTGGGGCAAGAGATCCTGGCGACGCTGACTCACACCTTCCAGTGTGCACGCCGCGACGCCGCCACCATCATCCCCACCGGGATCGGTGACGGCTGTCACATCGGTTTCGTGAGTGAGTTCACGCCGCGTCCGCCATCGAGCGTGCCCGATTCCGGCCGCCGTCGCGAGCGATTTTTCGCCATCGAAGTCGGCGCACCGGTCACTTGTTCAGCGCCGACTCGAACAGTGGCCACGACTTGTGCAGATCCTGTTCCCAGTAGCCCCAGGAGTGCGTGCCGGTGGGTCGCAGATCGACCGTCGCGGGGATGCCGAGCGACTGGAGCCGGTCGCGCAACTGCTGGGTGCACACATTGGTGACCGCCTCCAGCGTCGCGCCGAACAGCAGCTGATAGGTGAGCTGGATCGGGTCGCCCTGGGCGGCGACGGTATCGAGCGGGCCGGGGATACCGGTGCCCGAGGAGATGTAGACCTCGGTGCCGCGCAACGCTTCCGCGTGCAGATAGGGGTCGTGCGCCGACCACGCCGGGTCGGTGGGCGGGCCCCACATATTGGCCGCGTTGCCGAGCCTGCTGCCCACGACCGTGCGCACGATGGCCTGCCCGCGCGGATCGCTGGTGCGCACACAGCCGCTGTAGGACCCGATCGCCCGGTACAGCCCCGGCTCGGCCAGCGCCAGCTGGAACACCGAGGTGCCCGCCATCGACAGTCCCGCAATGGCATTGGCGCCGGTGCCGCCGAAGGCCGCGTCGATCACCGGCGGCAGTTCCTTGGTGAGGAAGGTGGTCCAGCGCTGCTTGCCCAGCACCGGGTCGTCGGCGCGCCAGTCGGCGAAGTAGCTGCCCGCCCCGCCGAACGGGATCACGACGTTGACCTGCTTGTCCTTGAAGAACGACACCACATCGGTGCGGTCGAGCCAGTTCCCGTCGGCCCCGCCGCCGACCCCGTTGAGCAGGTACAGCGTGGGCGCGGGCTCGTCCGGGTTCGCCGCGCGCAGCACCCGTACCCGGTTCACCGTGTCCATCGACGGCGAGTAGACGCCGATGTCGATGGTGTTGTCGGCCTCGGTGCGCTGGTCGTCGATCCGCGCCGCGTCGGTGGGGGTCGCGGGCGCGTAGGCAGCCGTACCCACCGCGGTGACCAGCGCGGCCACCGCCGCGACGACGATCCGCGCGCCTCTTGCCCGACCAGACATCATCGAACTCCGATCTCGACGCCGAATCCTGTTCCCTGCTCGCGATCCAACGACATCTTTGAACGCTACACACGGATTCGGGAAAACATTGTGACGATTACCAGAAGATTTTCCGCGCCCCTGTGCGCGAATGCAGGATGCCGACCCGTCGGTGTCCTGTCACAATCACGGCCTTATCACGTTGGTGCCGTGGACGAACCACGTTACTACCTCCGCCGGTGCGGTTCCTGGCAACCTACGCTGCGCTGACCGGGCACATGCCGTTTCGGGTGCCCCGATGCGGAGGAATCATGTCGGACATCGCTGTTGTGGGAATCGGCTGCCGATTCGCCGGCGGAATAGACTCACCGGAATCATTCTGGGATTTCTTCGCCGAAAAGCGCGACGACAGTAATCCAGTGGAGTTCGACCCTGATTTCTTCGGAATTCCGCATCGCGAGGCCGCCGACCTGGACCCACGGCAGCGTGTGCTGCTCGAGGTCGTCTGGGAGGCGATGGACGACGCGGGCCTGGCCGGGAAGGTCGGCAGACACTCGGTCGGGGTGTACGTGGGCGGGGTCGGGATCGACCGCGTCGCCGACGTACTCGGCTTCACCGGCCCCGCGCACACGTGCTCATCCTCGCCGGCCGCGGTGCCCCTGGCCTGCCGGGCGCTGACCGACGGCGACTGCACCATCGCGCTGGCGGGCGGGGTGAACCCGGCGAGCGACGGGCACGGCGAGGGCCCGCGCATGGTGGTGCTCAGACGGCTCGACGACGCCGTGCGCGACGGCGACCGGGTGTACGCGGTGCTCGAGGGCGGCGTGTCCGACCCGGACGGCCGCCCTGTCGTCCGCTCGAAGGCGGCCACCGAACCAGCTCCCCCGCGAGTGCCGAAACACTATGGAGTCCTGCCGATCTCGGCGCACAGCGCGGCGGCCTGCCGTGCCATGGCAGACCGTTTCGCCGACCTGCTCGCCGACGGCGCCGACCCGGACCGGCTCGCCGAAGCGGCCTGGACCCGGCGGGCACACCACCCGTTCCGCACCGGTGTGCTCCTCGACGGCGCGCCCGAATTGATCCGTGAACTGCGCGGATACGCCGCGGGCGCCGGTCGCGACGCGACCCGCACGGTCGCCGGGAGCGGTGCCGATCCGGTGTTCGTGTTCTCCGGCATGGGTCCGCAGTGGTGGGGCATGGCGCGTGAACTGCTGTGCGCCGAGGGCGCTTTCGCCGCGACGGCACAGCGGGTCGACGCGGCGTTCCACGAGGTGGCGGGCTGGTCGATCATCGGGGAACTGCTGCGGCCGGAGCAGGAGTCGCGGGTGACCGCGACCATGATCGCCCAGCCCGCGAACTTCCTGGTGCAGGTCGCGCTGGTCGACGAGCTGGCCGCCCAGGGCATCCGGCCCGGGGCGATCGTCGGTCACAGCGTCGGGGAAGTGGCGGCGGCGTATGTGTCGGGCGTGCTGACGCTGCGTGAGGCGGTGACCGTCGCCTATCACCGGGCCCGGTTGCAGTCGATCACCGCCGGGTCGGGCGGCATGCTGGCGGCCGGGCTGAGTGCGGAGCGGGCGGCCGGGCTGATCGGGCCCGCGATCGATATCGCCGCGGTGAACAGCCCGCACGCCCTCACCCTCGCCGGTGATCCGGAAGAGCTCGACGAGCTGGCCGAAATGCTCACCGAACAGGGAGTTTTCGCGCGGCGGCTGCGGGTGGAGGTGCCGTACCACAGCCGCATGATGGACCCGATCCTGTCCGAATTGCGCACGGCGCTGGCCCATCTCGATCCCCGAGCACCGCGGATTCCGCTGTACTCCACGGTCACCGGCGCGCCGGTCGGCGCGGGCGAATGGGACGGCGAGTACTGGTGCGCGAATGTCCGCCGGACCGTGCGCTTCTGCGACGCGATGACCGCGCTGATCGGTGCGGGCAGCCGGGTGTTCGTCGAGGTCGGCCCGCATCCGGTGCTCTCCGGCAACATCCACGACCTGCTGCTCGAACTGAGCGAGACCGGCGCCATCGTGCCCACCCTCGATCGCGAACAGCCCGACGCGCACAGCATCCGCGCCACCGTCGCCGGGCTCTACCGCGCGGGCGCGCTCGACCTCGACGCGCTGTTCCCGCCGGAGGAGCCCACGCCACCGCACCAGCCGCTGCCCGGCTATCCCTGGCAGCGCATCCTGCTACGGCCCGCGCCGCCGGCGTCCGAGCAGCGGCGGGGTTCGTACGCCATGCTCGGCGATCCGGACCCGGAGGGCAGGCCGGGCAGGCTGTTGCGGGTCGACCCCGAGACGCTGCCGTGGCTGGCCGACCATGTCGTGGGCGAGATGCGGGTCCTGCCGGGCGCGGCCTACCTGGACGCGGCGCTGAGCGCGGCGGCGCTGCGTCGGGGCGAGTGCCGGGTGGCGCTGGAGAATGTGCGGTTCGTCGCCCCGGTGACCATGAACTCCCCCGATGCGCCGCTGCTGGAACTGAGTGTGGAGGAGGCCAGCGGCCGGTTCCTGATCCGCTCGCGCGGCGCGACCGGCACGGTGTGGACGGTGAACGCGACGGGCAGGGTGCTCAACGGCAGTTTCGAGGCCACCGAAATGGTTGTCCCCGTGCTGGATTCGGCGGCCGAGTTCGAGCCCGAGCAGTTCTACTCGGCACTGGCGGCACGGGGGTTGCGGTACGGGCCCGCCTTCCGCCGGGTCACCTCGGTACGCGCCGACAGCGACACGGTGGTGGCGACGGTCGACGCGGGGATCGCGGCCGGGTCGGGGCATCTCGCGCATCCGGCGGTGGTCGAGGCGGCCGTGCAGGTGGCGGCGCTGTTGTTCGCCGACGACGCGCTCGGCGCGGGCGCGCTGGTGCCGGTCGCCGTGGACGCGGTGCGTCTGTTCGGCGCGTTGCCCGAGCAGGTCACCGTGCTGGCCCGCCGCGACCCGACGGCCCGGCTGCGCGCCGATGTCGAACTGCTCGACGCCTCCGGCACCCGCTGCCTGCAGTTGCTCGGCGTCCAGGTCGGTGCCCTCGACCCCGCCGCCAGTCCCCTGCACCGCATGGCCGAGATCTGCTACACCGACGAATTCGAGCCCCGCCCACCCCTCGACCCCACCGGGCTGCCGAGCGCGGACGACACCGCCACCATCGTCATCGCCCTGGGCTCCGGCCCCCGCGCCCGCCAGCTCGCGAGCGCCCTCCCCGCCGCCGTCCTCCACCACGCCGAACCCACCACCGACCCCACCGAAACGACCTACGTCACCGAGGAACTCACCCAACACCTCTACGCCGCCGTCCACGCATTGCGCTCGGCCAAAACCCCCCACCCGCTCACCCCCGACCTCGCGCACACCTCCGCCGAGCCCACACACTCGCCAACCGCCGACAGCTCGCCAACCGGCCACGCGCTCGCTTCGGCCGACTCCGCACAGCAGTCGACCGCCGACAGCTCGCCCGGACACCCCGCGCGCGCTTCCGCCGAGCCCCCACACCCGCCCACCGCCGACAGCGCGCCCACCAGCCACGCACTCGCTTCGGCCGACTCCGCACAGCAGTCGACCGCCGACAGCTCGCCCGGACACCCCGCGCACACCTCCGCCAAGCCCCCACACTCGCCCACCTCCGACAGCTCGCCAACCGGCCGCGCGCTCGCTTCGGTCGACTCCGCGCACCAGTCGACGATTGGCAGCAAGACATCCACTCGTGCCCGTCCAGCGGCGGAGTCCGCGCCCGGCGACACCGGGCGGTCCGGTTCAACCCGGCGCGATCGCCTGCACGTCTGCCTGGTCGTGGGGACCGTCCACGATGACCTCGCCGCTCTCTGGATGCTGAAGCAGATCGCCGTCACGCTGGGTGAATTCGCCGAGACGCTGGTGGCGCCCGGGGAGGTGGTGCCCGCGCTCGGGGAGGGGCTGATCGACGTCACGCTCGTCACCGAGCAGGCTTTCGTGCTGCCCGATGACGCCGCCGAACCGCAGTACCGGCATCGGGCGCTGGCGGGGGCGCGGCGGGTGCTGCTCACCGAGCAGACGGGGTTGCGGTGGCGGTTGATCGATGTCGATCCCGCGACGGAGCTGGGGGCGCTCGTCGGCGAACTGGGGGTGCCGGGCGCGTTCACCGCCGATGGCACCGACGAGATCCTGCTGCGCGCGGGCACCCGCTGGGCGCCGATGGTGACCAAACGGATCCAGGAGCGCATCGACGAACTCGGCACCGCGCATCCGCTGGCGGACCCGGCGGCCGATTTCGCCCTCGAGCTACCGGCATCGCGGCTGCTCTCGGGCCTGTCGTGGCGGGCGAGCACCCGGCGCGATCCCGAACCGGGGCAGGTGGAGGTGCGGATGCGGGTGATCGGGCTCAACTACAAGGACCCGCTCAAGGTGATGGGCCTGCTCGGGGAACGCGAACTGGCGGGCACCTTCTTCGGCACCTCGCCGGGCATGGAAGGCGTCGGCACGGTGGTGCGGCTCGGCGAGGGGGTCACCGCGCTGGCCGAGGGCGACCTGGTCGCCATCGCGGCCAAGGACATGATGCGCCGCTACCACCTGGTCGACCAGTACGCCGCCATCCGCCTGCCCGCCGACGCGGAGCCCGGATTGTGCACCAGCAGCACCGCTTTCGGCACCGCCGAGTACGCGCTGCTGGACCTGGCCCGGCTGCTGCCCGGTGAGACCGTGCTGATCCACGGCGCGGCGGGCGGGGTCGGCTCGGCGGCCGTGCAGGTGGCCAGGTCGCGCGGGGCCCGCATCATCGGCACCGCGAGCACGCCCGAGCGGCGCGCGCATATCCGCACCCTCGGCGTGGATCACGCGCTGCACTCGCGTTCGCTCAATTTCGCCGACGACGTGCTCCGGCTCACCGACGGCGTCGGCGTGGACGTGGTGCTCAACACCGCGCCGGGTGAGATCCTGCGCCAGAACTTCCGCGCCGTCACCGAATTCGGCCGCATCGTGGAGGTCGGCAAGGCCGACGTGTACACCGGCGGCCTGCTGGAACTGGGCAACTTCGACAAGAACCTCTCATACTTCTCCGTCGACCTGGACCGCATGTGCGCGGTGCGCCCGATGCAGCTCGCCGACCTGTTGCGCAGCGTGTACGCGAAGCTCGAGGCGGGTGCCTACCAGCCGCTGCCCTTCGAGGTGTTTGAAACACATGAGGTGGCAAGGGCTTTCGACGAGGTGATCCGGTCACCGCGAATCGGCCGGATCGCGCTGAGCATGGACGACACCGCCCCGCCGGTGCGGCCACAGCTTCCCGAGGTGCCGATCCACGACGCCGCGACCTACCTGATCAGCGGCGGATTCGGCGGTTTCGGGCTGGCCACCGGGCGCTGGCTGGTGAGCAAGGGGGCCCGGCGGCTCGTGCTGGTGGACCGGGACGGGGCGCGCGGTGCCGACGCGCGTCAGCAGATCGAGGCGTGGCGCGCGCACGGCGTCGAGGTGGTCGAGGAGCTCGCGGACATCGCCGATCTGGTGGCGGTGACCGAGGTGGTGGGACGGGCGCACCGCGCCGGGTATCCGCTGCGCGGTATCTGTCACGCGGCGGGTGCTGTCGCCGACAACCGGATCGGGCTGATGGACCTCGACGAACTCACCCGGGTGTACCGGCCGAAGGCGCAGGGCGCGCGGATGCTGCACCGCGCGGTGAGCAACGCGGGCATCGAGCTGGACATGTTCGTCCTGTACTCCTCGGCCGACTCGATGTTCGGCCTCGGCGGCCGCTACAACCACAGCGCGGCCGATCTCGCCGTCGAGGCACTGGCCGAACAGTGGGCCAGGGCGGGCGAACGGGTGCTGTGTGTGGGCTGGGGACACCTGTCGGGCGCCACCGCAGGCACGGCCGCCGACGAGAAGACGGCCGGGTTCGCGCCGATCGACCCGGCCGACGGCACCGGATACCTCGAACAGGCCCTGCGCCTCGGCCTCACCCGGGCCGCGATCATCCCCACCGACTGGTCCCGGCTGGCCGCCGCGTTCCCGCACCTGCGCCACACCGGCAGGTTCATCGCCCAGATCGCCGCCGAGGACGATTCGACGCAGGCGCGCCTACACGCCGAACTGTCCGCACTCGACGAGGGCGAGCACGACCACATGCCGACCGTGGCGCTGGGAGGCGTGCGATGACCCCCGAAGGGCAGATCGCCGACGCGACGAGGCCCGCCGGCGGAGGACCGGATCAGCGGGCGACCGCGCCGGGCACCCGCCACGGCGCCTGGCCCGCCTTCGCCGGCTGCCTGATCGCGGTGTTCATGCAGATGATCGACGTGACGATCGTCAACACCGCCCTGCCCAGCATCACCGCCGACCTGCGCGCCTCCCCCGCCCAGCAACTGCTGGTGGTCACCGCGTACTCGCTGGCCTTCGCCTGCACGCTGCTCCCGGCGGCCCGGCTCGGGGCGATGTTCGGGCGGCGATGGTTGTTCCTCGGCTCGGTGATCGCGTTCACGGCCGCCTCGGTGTGGTGCGCGATGTCGGGCAGTGCCGTGGAATTGATCGTCGCGCGTGTGGCGCAGGGTGTCGCCGGTGGAGCCATGGCGGCGCAGACCATCGCCATTCTCACCGCGAGCTTTCCGCGCAGCAGGCATCCGCTGGTGTTCGCCGTGTACGGCGGCACGGCGGGGTTCGGCGGCATGCTGGGACCCATCGTCGGCGGCGTGCTGATCACCGCGAATATCGCTGGTACCGGCTGGCATTCGGTGTTCCTCATCAATGTGCCGCTCGGTGCGCTGGCATTCGCGCTGGCCTTCCGGTGGTTGCATCTGGGACCGGCGCGCGAGCGCGGGCGACTCGATCTGGCCGGGGCGGCGCTCTCGACGGTGAGCCTGTTCCTGCTGCTGTCGGCGCTGGCGGCGGTGCAGCAGGACGGGTGGCGGATCGGGCCGGCCGCGGTGCTGCTCGTCGCGCTCGGGATCGGCGCGGGTTTCCTTGTCCAGCAGCGACGTTCGTCGCGCACGCCGCTGGTGCGGCTGGCGCTGTTCGAGGACCGTGGATTCGCGGTCGGCTCGATCCTGGTGACGATGTTCTTCGGGCTGTTCACCGCCTTCGTCTTCGCCATCTCGATCACGTTGCAGGACATCGTCGGGTTCTCGCCGCTGCGCACCGGTGTCGCCATGACGCCCTTCGCCCTCGGCGCCGGGGCGGGCGCGCTGGCCTCGCCCTGGCTGATCGCGCGGTGGGGCGCGCGGGCCATCGCGGCGGGGATCGCGTGGTTCGGGGTGTGCGTGGCCATCGGGGCGACGTATCTGTGGTTCACCGACGGCACCGTCGACCTGCGGATCGCGCTGGTGCCGATCTTCGTCGCGGGCACCGGGGTCGGCGTGTTCGGGGTGCAGTTGCCGCCGATGATGCTGGCGGGGCTGTCACAGCAGCGCATGGACGACGCGTCCGGGCTGCTGCCGACCATCGAACAGGTGGGCAACGGGCTCGGGCTCGCGCTGCTCAGCGCCGTGTTCTTCCGCGCGCACACCCTCGGTGGGGCGCTCACCATGTTCGCCGCCGTCTCGGTCATCGCCCTCGCGATGGGTGCGCTCGCCCTCGCGCTGCCCGGCCGCGAACGGACCTAGCCGCGTGGTCGGTTTCGGTCTCCTCGAGGAATGGCACCCCGCCACCGGACGGCTGGTGAGCTGGCACGCCCGCGCCGGATCGGTGGCGCGGGCCGCGCGGGCGCCGCGTCATCCGGTGCCGCCCTCGCATCAGCAGGAGCAGTATCTGGCGACGGCGTACCGGCATCGCGAGGCCGCGTTCCGGTTCTCCGGGCTGTGCGTGACGACCACGGTGGTGCCGGGTGTGCTCGACCGGCACGCGATGACCCGCGCCGTCAACGCCTTCCTGCGCCGCCACGACACCTTCCACAGCTGGTTCGACCGTGCACCCGACGGCACCTTCGGCAGACACCTCGTCGACCCGGCCCACATCGAGTTCGTCGCGGTGGATCACGGCCTCGCCGACGGCAACCGGGTCCGCGCGCACGTCCGGCAGAGCACGCCGGGCCCGTTCGAATGGCACTGCTTCACCTTCGGCGCGATCGAGCACGGCCAGTCCACCACGCTCTACCTGGCCATCGACCACCTGCACACCGACGGTGTGGGCCAATACATCTCGTGCTTCGAACTCACGCACCTCTACCTGTACGAAACAGGCCGGAACATCGGGACTCTCACCCGGCCCGCCGGTTTCCTCGCCTACTGCGCCCGCGAGCGCGCCGCCTCGGCCGAACTCACCCGCACCTCGCCCGGGGTACGCCGCTGGCTGGAACTCCTGCGCGGCAACGACGGCGAATTCCCCGCCTTTCCCCTGGATCTGGGCCGGGGCCACGAGACCTACCACCGCAGCGCGCACCGCACCATCGACCTGTTCGGCGAGGCCACCGCGCTGCGCTTCGAGAAGATCTGCCGCGAGCACGGCGCGGACTTCCTCGGCGGAATCCTCGCCGCCGCCGCGCTGACCGAACGCGAACTCCTCGACAGCGACTACTACTTCGCCCTGTCGCCGCTCGGCACCCGGTCCACCCTCGCCGAACGCGTCTCCGTGGGCTGGTACGTCAGCCTCGTCCCGGTCGCCTTCCCGATCGGCGCCACCGCCGGTTTCGCCCGCACCCTCGCCGCCGCCCAGCGCGCCTACGAACACGGCCGCACCCTCGCCGCCGTCTCCCCGCACCGCGTCCTCGAACTCGCCGCCGACGACCCCGACATCGCCGCCCGCCCCGGCTGGACGGCCCCCATGATCTCCTACGTCGACGCCCGCGACTGCGCGGGCAACGGGTACTTCCCCGGCACCCCGACCGGCGTCTACGCCGACCGCGCTGCCACCGAGGAAGTCCTCCTCTGGATCACCCGCCTGCCCACCACGACCACCCTCAGCGCCGTCTACCCCGACACCCCCACCGCCCACCGCGCCGTCGACCGCTACCTCCACACCCTGCGCACCACCTTCCACACCGCCATCCAGCGGTAACGGGCGCGCCCCGCCGATCCCGGCGTACGCCAGGATGGGAAGCGACAGCGGCGAGCGGGAGGACGGAGCGAGGTATGGCCACGCCACCACCGGAACGGCCGGGACGGCGCTATTCCGGGATGGACGCCGAGGAACGGACCCGTGCGCGCCGGGCGGCGATCCTGGAGGCCGCGCTGGAACTGTTCGGGACCGACGGGTTCGCGGCGACCTCGGTGAAACAGATCTGCCGGACGGCGGGGCTGACGGAACGGTACTTCTACGAGTCGTTCAAGGATCGCCAAGCCTGTCTGGTCGGGTTGTACAACGACCTGGTCGCCGACCTGCGGGTGGCGACGGAGGCCGCGGTCGCCGCGGCGGGGACCGCCGAGGTCGCGGCGGCGGCGCACGACGGGCTGGCGGCGTTCATCGGTCATCTGACCGACGATCCCCGGCGGGCGCGTGTGATCCTGATCGAGGTGGTCGGGGTATCGGCGGAGATCGAGGAATTGCGCCATGGCGTACTGCGGGCGTTCGCGGAGCTGATCGGGGCCGTGTCGGCGATCGAGCCCGGCGTCGATGCCGCCGACGAGGACACCCGGCTCACCGCCATCGCACTGTCGGGGGCGGTGAACAACCTGCTCGTGGACTGGATGATGACCGGAAGAAGCCAGTCGCCCGACGTGCTGACCAGGGTGTGCTCGACCCTGTTCGTCTCCGCCGCCGCCGGTCTGCGCCGCTAGTCGCTAGTCGTTCAGGGCGGCGGCGAACAGTGGCCAGGAGCGGTGGAAGTCCTCGCGCCAGTAGCCCCAGGAGTGGGTGCCGGTGGGGCGCAGGTCGACGGTGGCGGGGATGTCGAGTTCGGCCAGGCGGGTGGCGAGTTGCTGGGTGCACAGGCCGGTGACGGCGTCGAGGGCGCCGCCGATGAGGAGCTGGTCGAGCAGTTTCATCGAGTCGCCGCGCAGGCCGGGGCCGTCGACCGTGTCGAGGGGGCCGGGCAGGCCGGTGCCGGAGGCGATGTAGAGGGCGAGGCCGCGCAGGCGGTCGGCGTGCAGGAAGGGGTCGTTGGCGGCCCAGAGCGGGTCGCCGGGTTGTCCCCACATGTTCACCGGGTCGCCGTTCTGGCCGGAGACGACGGTGTTGACGATGGCGTGGCCCTGCGGACCACTGGTCGCCACGCAGCCGCTGTAGGAGGCCACCGCGCGGTACAGGCGCGGCGCGGCCAGGGCGAGCTGGAAGGCCGCGGTGCCCGCCATCGACACCCCGGCCACGGCATTGGCGCCGCTGCCGTGGAATCCGGCGTCGATCACGCGCGGGAGTTCCCTGGTGAGGAAGGTGGCCCAGCGCTGACGGCCCAGGACCGGGTCGTCGGCGCGCCAGTCGGCGTAGTAACTGCCCGCGCCGCCGACCGGCATCACCACGGTGACCTGTTCGCCGGCCAGGAACTCGGCGATATCGGTGCGGGTCAGCCAGTTTCCGCCGGTGTGCCAGTCACCGTCGGGTCCGCTGCCGCCGTCGACACCGTTGAGCAGGTAGAGCACCGGGGCGCTCGCGGTGGGGTCGGCGGCGGGCAGCACGGTGACGGTCACCGGTTTGCCCATGGCCACCGAGTACACGACCAGCTCGACCACCCGGCCCGGGCCCGGCGACGCCGAGACGATCCACGCCGCGTCGGCGGTGCGCCCGGCGGGCTCGGCCGAGGCCACCGCGTGCCCGAGCAGGAGTCCGGCCGTGAGCACGAACAGCAGACATCGCGTCCCGACGCTCATGCGTCACCTCCATGACCGGCCGCCGAACAGGCCGCGTCACACAGGGTAAAGGGCTCCGACCTGCGCCGGAGTCACTTCTGAAACATTAGCCCTTCACAGGCCGTCGACGAACTCGCCCACCTCGGCCACGAAACGCGCACGGTCCTCGATGAACAGGCCGTGCTGGGCGCCATCCCAATAGGAGGCGCGGGCGTCGGGGGCGTTCTCGGCGATGTAGCGGCCGTTGTCCACGGGCACCACCGGGTCGGCGGTGCCATGCAGGACCAGCACGGGGACATCGAGGGCGCGCAGGGTCTCGGTGTTGTCGACGGTGCGGTAGAACAGCGCCTTGCGCACCGAGGGCGGGGTGGCCAGACTGCCGCCGAACAGGCGCTGCGCGTCGGGACCCTTGTCCTCGCCGGGGCCGGTATTGGCATTGCCGAACACCGCGAAGGCGCGCACGGCCCGGCCCGCGGCCTCGTCGAAGACGCCAGGAATGGCCTTCTCCATCGCGGGACCGGGCGCCGCGCCGGGCACCTCGCGGCCGATGTGGGCGGGCGCGCCGCAGTAGACGACACCGGCGACCGCCCCGGTGCCGTGGGTGGCCAGGTAGTCGGTCGCGACGATGCCGCCGTAGGACCAGCCCAGCAGCACCGCACCGGACTCGATGCCCTCGGCCGCGAGCACGGCGGCCACGTCGGCGGCCCAGGCCTTGGGATCGTCGTAGCCGGTGCCCGGATCGTCGGAGTAGCCGTGGCCGCGCAGGTCGACGGCGATCACCCGGTAGCGCTGGGCGAGGTCGTCGGCGGCGGCGCCCCAGCAGCGCAGATTGCCCGCCCAGCCGTGCAGCAGCACCAGCGGCCTGCCCGTCTCCGGGCCGGTCACCCGGTAGACGATCCTGGTTCCCTCGGCACTGACAGCATCGCGAATAGCCATGCCGACAGGGTAGAACGCACCGTGATCGGAGCCATGGCACGGGCGAATCGGCGGCGAATAGGATCGGCGCATGAGCACTCGTCACGCCGTCGTCACCGGCGCCAGTTCCGGAATCGGAGAAGCCACCGCCCGCACACTCGCCGCGCAGGGTTTCCACGTCTACGTCGGGGCGCGGCGGTTCGATCGGGTGAAGCAGCTGGCCGACGAGATCGGTGGCACCGCGCTCGAACTCGACGTCACCGACGAGGACTCGGTGCGCGCGTTCACCGACGCGATCGGCGAGGTGAACGTGCTGGTCAACAACGCGGGCGGCGCCAAGGGCCTGGCCTCGGTGCTCGATGCCGACCTCGACGACTGGCGCTGGATGTGGGAGACCAACGTGCTGGGCACCCTGCGCCTGACCAAGGCGCTGCTGCCCAAACTGATCGCCTCCGGCGACGGCCTCATCGTCACCATCACCTCGATCGCCGCGCTGCACGCCTACCCCAACGGCTCCGGCTACACCTCGGCCAAGCACGCCCAGGCCGTGCTGCACCGCACCCTGCGCGAGGAACTGCTGGGCCAGCCGGTGCGGCTCACCGAGATCGCGCCCGGCGCGGTGGAGACCGAGTTCTCGCTGGTCCGCTTCGACGGAGACGCCGAGCGCGCGGCCAAGGTCTACGAGGGCATCGACCCGCTCTACGCCGCCGACATCGCCGAGATCGTCGGCTTCGTCGCGTCGCGTCCCGCGCACGTGAACCTCGACACCATCGTCGTCAAGCCCCGTGACCAGGCCGGTCCCGGCAGCTTCGCCCGGCGCTCCTGACCTGCGGCGTTCAATCCCCGGACCGGACAACCGATCCGGGGCCTCGCGCCGCCCGGGTGGCGGCCCGGCCCGTCGGCACCGATACTGCCCATGACCCACCCTGTCGCGTAGCTGTGAATTCGCTACGCGGCGGGGAGGTCGTTAGCATCACCACGTTTGCCGATAGCCAGGATGAGGAGTGCTCCACCGATGCGCAGTATCAAGTCCGTATTCGACGGGTTCAAAGACTTCCTGATGCGCGGGAACGTCATCGACCTCGCAGTCGCGGTGGTCATGGGCACCGCCTTCACCGCCGTGGTCACCGCGTTCACCAAGGGACTGGTCAACCCGCTGCTCGCGGTGTTCGGCTCGACCAACGAGTTGGGCCTGGGCGTGCAGCTGATCGCGGGCAAGCCGGCCACCTTCATCGCCGTCGGCCCGATCGTCACCGCCTTCATCAACTTCTTCGTGGTCGCCGCGGTGCTCTACTTCGTGCTGATGCTGCCGATGAAGTCGCTGAAGAACAAGTTCGGCACCACCAAGGACGCCGAGCCCACCGAAACCGAACTCCTCATCGAGATCCGCGACCTACTGGCCAAGCAACACGGCCTGAGCACCGAGGAAACCGAACAACTCAGCAAGGACCGCGCCACCGAATCGGTCTGACCCTCACGCCGGAGTTCACTTTCCGTAGGGGTGGGTGGTGCGGGCGGTGCGGAGGGCTTCGGCCCACCAGGTGAGTTGGTCGAGCATGGTCGCGGCGGCTGATTCGGCGGCGTCGGGGTCCAAGAGGGTGCCGGTGGGGTCGAAGCGGGGCCAGGGGTTGGGGAAGGCGACGGAGTCGCGGACGGTGACGGCGTGGAGTTCGGCGAAGACCGGGCGCAGGTGTTCCACGGCGCGCAGGCCGCCGGAGATGCCGCCGTAGGAGACGAAGCCGACGGGTTTGGCCTGCCACTGGGTGTGGTGCAGGTCGATCAGGTTCTTCAGGGTGCGGGAATATCCCACACGCTTATCCGCTTATTGCATTCATACGCAGATATGCGATCATGGGAGATGTCATGAGCACCGCACTGTTCGCCCACCGCGACTACCGATTGCTGTTCACCGCGCAGGTCGCGGCGCTGTTCGGCACCGGTCTCACCACCGTCGCGCTCGGGCTGCTCGCCTACGAGCTGGCCGGTGGCGACGCCGCCATCGTGCTCGGCACCGCGCTGACGTTGAAGATGGTCGCCTACGTCACCGTGGCGCCGATCGCGGGCGCCTACGCCGGGCGGCTGCCGCGCAGGCAGTTCCTGGTGGCGCTCAACGGCATTCGCGGGGCGATCGTGCTGGCGCTGCCGTTCGTCGACCAGATCTGGCAGATCTACGTGCTGATCACCCTGTTGCAGATCGCCTCGGCCGCCTACACCCCCACCTACCAGGCCGTGCTGCCCGACATCCTGCCCGACGAACGCCGCTACACACAGGCCCTCTCGGCCGCCCAGCTCGCGGCGACCATGGAGACGCTGCTGAGCCCCATGCTGGCCGCGCTGGCGCTGAGCCTGATCAGCTTCCACTGGCTGTTCGTTGGCACCGGGATCGGGTTCGCCGTCTCGGTGGGCCTGGTACTGGCCGCGCGGGTCCCGGATGCCGTGACCGGCGACGGGGCGATCCGGGAGCGGCTGGTGGCCGGGCTGCGCTTGTTCGCGGCGACACCCCGGCTGCGCGGACTGCTCGGGCTGAACCTGGTGGTCGCGGCGGCGGGCTCGGTGGTGATGGTCAATACCGTCAACTACGCGCGTGACGTGCTCGGCGGCACCCAGTCGGCGGTCGCGCTGCTGCTGGCCGCCAACGGGTTCGGCACCATGCTGGTGGCGCTGACGCTGCCGCGTGTCCTGGACCGGCGCGGGGAACGGCCGGTGATGCTGACCGGCGCCGCGGTGCTCGTCGCCGGGCTCGCCGCGGCGATCGCGCTGTCGACCGCGGGCGCGGGTGACTGGCGCTGGGCCGCCGCGCTGACGGTGTGGGCCGTGATCGGCGCGGGCAACGGCCTGGTGCTCACCCCCACCGGCCGGGTGCTGCGCCGCTCGGCCCGCGCCGAGGACCGGCCCGCCCTGTTCGCCGCCCAGTTCTCGCTCTCGCACGTGGCCTGGCTGATCACCTACCCGATCACCGGCTGGCTGGCCACGACCGCCGGGTTCACCACCACCTGGGTCGCGCTGGCGGTCATCGCGGGGCTGGGTGCCGGGGCGGCGGTGCGGCTGTGGCCGCGGCACGATCCCGCCGAGATCACCCACGTCCACGAGCTGGGCACCGTCGACCCGGCCGTCCTGGCCGACGCGATCCAGGTGGGACCGCGCCACTACCAGCACACGCACGCGTACGTGATCGACCGCGACCACCCGCGCTGGCCCACCCTGGCCGCCGCCTGAACGAGGACGGCCCGTAGGTCAGCAGCAGCGGCCGAGCGGGGGCTGCGGGCTCGGGTCGGTTGGGGTGGGCAGGCCCGCGAGGAAGGCGTCGAGGTCGATGCGCTGCCCACCGAGCCAGGTGCCCTGCACCGCGACGGTGGCGGCGAGCCGGGCCGGGTCGACGGTGAACGGGTCGGCGGAGAGCTCCACGAAGTCGGCCAGTTTGCCTACCTCGATCGAGCCGACCAGATGTTCGCGGCGCAGCGTGCGGGCGGCGTCGATGGTCTGGGCGCGGAAGGCGGCGTCGAGCGGGATCGCCTGCTCGGCGCCGCGCACGTTCCCGGCGCGGGTGCGGCGGGTGACCACGGTCTGGATATTGGTCAGCGGCGAGGGTGGGGAGACGGGTCCGTCGTTGTGCAGGGAGACGCAGGCGCCGGTGGCCAGGGCGTCGCCGGTGGGCTGCCAGCGGCTGCCGTGTTCGTGGTCGAAGATCTGGCCGTCGAGCAGGTCGCCCCAGAAGTAGGTCTGGAACGGCGACATCGACAGGTAAAGGCCCAGGCTCGCGGCGCGCTCGAGTTGCGCGCGGGTCGCCCCGCCGACGTGTTCGATGCGCCACCGGTGGTCGGTGCCGAGCAGGTCGTAGCGGCGCAGGGCGGCCTCGTAGGCGTCGAGGGCCAGTTCGACGGCCAGGTCACCGTTGGAGTGGAAAGACATCTGCCAGCCCGCGGGCGCGGCCTTGTCCAGGATGGCGTCCAGGTCGGCGCGGGAGTAGTTGAGCGCACCGGTGCCGCCCGCGGTCTTCGGGTCGATGTTCGCGCGGCGGGTGGCCTCGGTGTCGAGGTAGGGGAACGAGGTGGCGGCGCTGCCCACCCACACCGCGCCGTCGGTCCACAGTTTCACCCCGGCCTTGCGCAGCATCTCGTCACCGGCGGCGAAGGTGTCGGTGTCGACGTAGGTGTCGGTGGTCGACATCTCCCACAGATTCACCCGCAGCGGACACGAGACCGTGGCCGCGAGCGCCTCGTAGGCGGGTTTCTGGTCGGGGTTGTAGGCCATGTCGGAGGTGGAGGTGTAGCCCGCGCGCGACATCTCCGCGAGGAACAGGGCGCCCGCCCGCAGCGGGTCGTCGAGGTGGTCGATCAGCGGGTACATGACGGCCCCGAGCACCGGCACCTCGAAGCCCTGGCCGTCGAGCGAGCCGTCGGGATTGCGGCCGAAGTGCCCGCCCTCGGGGTCCGGCGGCGGGTTGTCGGCCCAGCCGTAGCGCTGGATCAGCGCGGTGCCGAAGTAGATGCCGTGCCCGGAGTTGTCGAGGACGGCGGCGATCCGGTCACCGAAGATCTCGTCGAGTTCGGCCGCGTGCGGTGCCGCGTGCTCGTGCAGCAGCGCGTCGAAGCCGCTGAACACCAGCGGCTCGTCCGGGTCGGTCGAGGTGAGTGCCTGCTGGAACACGGCCAGCACGTCGTCCCAGGTGGGCGCGACCCACGGCGCGATCAGCCCGACCGGCGGCTGGGTGCTCACCCCGCCCAGGAAGGGATGCCCGTGTGGCTCGACGAAGCCGGGCAGCAGCGCGGCGGCGCCGGTGTCGATCACCTGCGCGTCGGGCCCGAGCGCCGCCTGACACTCCGCGAGCGTGCCGACGGCGACGATGCGCGTACCCGAGACCGCCGCGGCCTCGGCGCGCGGCCGATCGGGGTCCATGGTGATCACCGTGCCCGCGACGAGGACGAGATCCGACACGGCCTGCTCCCTCCGTTGACACCGCTCCGACCAGCAGAGACTATGCCGCGGGGACGGCGCATCCGGCCTCGACACGCAGCGCGTCAGCGCGGCTGGGCGGCCACTCCCCCGGACGGGGTGGACCCGGCCAGTGCCGACATGGACTGCCAGGTGGGCCAGTCGATCGCCCAGTCGTAGATGTCGCCGTCGGCGGCCGAGAGGTCGATGGAGGTGCCGGTCACTTCGACCGGATCGCCGTAGAGCGCGGTCGGGAAGTAGGACTGGGCATCGCCGGGCGAGAGGTTGATGCAGCCGTTGGTGACATTCGACGACCCCTGCGCGGCGAGCGATTCCGGATTGGCGTGGATGAACTCGCCGTTGTTGGAGATACGCACCGCCCAGCGTTCGCGGACATTCGTGTAGAACGGCGGGTTCGACATGAGGAAGTCCTCGTACTTCTCGGTGACCACATGGGTGCCCGAGCGGGTGACATTGCGCGCCTCGTTGCCCTCGCCGTAGGACACCGCGAAATCGAAGATCGTGGCACCGTCACGCACCACCTGCATCCGGTGACTGGGGGCGTCGGCGATCACCACCTGGCTGCGGCCGATGGTGAAATCGGAGGTCAGATCGGAGTCGCCGTAGACCCCGCCGCCCAGGTCGACGCCGTAGAGCTTCGCGGCCACGTGCACGGTGGTGCCGGGGGTCCAGTAGGTCTTGGGCCGCCAGTGCGCCCGCGACCCGTTGTCGTCGGGCAGCCACGCCCACGACCCCTCGGTGCCGGTGCTCGTGGTGACGGTGAGCGCCTTCTCCGCGGCGGCCTTGTCGGTGACCGGTCCGGTGAACTTCACGATGATCGGCGCCGCGATCCCGACCTCCTGGCCGTCACCGATATTGATCGTGGCCGGGATGGTCGACTTCGGGGTAAGCGTGCGGAAGCCGCCCTCGATCGGCACCTGTTTGCCGTCGGCGCCGGTGGCGGCACCGGTCCAGGTGTAGGCGGCGCCGTAGCCGAGCGGTTCGGTGATCCGGTAGCCGGTGTGGTCGGGGGTGAACTCGCCGGCGACCTGCTTGCCGTCGGCATTGGTGAGGGCCACCTGGTCGATCCGGCCGCTCTCGACGCGCACCGAGATCGGCGCCGCCGGGGCGATGTCGGTCGCGCCGTCACCGGGCTCGAGGGTGACCTGCGCGACAGCGGCGGCGGGCCCGGCGGCCGGTCCCGGCCCGTCGGAGGAGCAGCCGGTCAGCACCACGAGCACTGCCAGCAAGATCACCGCAAACGCCGCGCCGACACCGCGAAGGCCCAGTTCACGCTTCGCCTCGGCCGCACGTCGTCCCGCCGCCCCGCGCGCACGCAACGAGGCGGTTACCGAAAGTTTGCTCACGCATCGAATGTACGCCGCGATTTCGGGCCCGCCGCCCGGCGAAGCTGTCTAGAGGGTCACACCCACCGTGACCGGTTCCGGCTCCAAGGTGACCCCGAAGCGTTCCTGCACGCCCGCGCGCACGGTCTGCGCCAGCGCGACGATGTCGGCGGCGGTGGCCGACCCCCGGTTGGTGAGGGCGAGGGTGTGCTTGGTCGACAACCGCGCCGCCGCGTCGGCGCCGGGGAAGCCCTTGGCGAACCCGGCGCGTTCGATCAGCCAGCCCGCCGAGAGCTTGGTCCCGTCGGGCGCGGGGTAGGTGGGCACCCGCACGTCCTCGCCGACATGGGCGGCGATGGCGGCCAGGACCTGCGGCAACCGGTCCTCGGCGACGACCGGGTTGGTGAAGAACGAGCCCGCGCTCCAGGTGTCGTTGTCGGCCGGGTCCAGGACCATGCCCTTGCCCGCGCGCAGCCGCAGCACCTCGGCGCGCACCCGCGCGGCCGGGCGGGTCTCCCCCTCGTCCGCACCGAGGACCTTCGCCAGCTCGCCGTAGCGCAGCGGCGCGCTCGCACCGCCGGGGTCCAGGGCGAACTCGACCGCGAGCACGACCGCGTCGTCACTGTGCTTGAGCACGCTGGTCCGGTAGCCGAAACCGAGTTCGGCGGGCTCGACCCAGCGCACCTCACCGGTCTTGCGGTCGAGCAGCCGCACCCGCCGCAGCAGCGAGGCGACCTCGACGCCGTAGGCGCCCACGTTCTGTACCGGCGTCGCCCCGGCCGAGCCGGGGATACCGGACAGGCACTCCAGCCCGCCCAGCCCGGCCTCGACGGTCGCCGCGACGACCTCGTCCCAGTTCGCGCCCGCCTCGGCCGTCACACAGTCGGCACCCAGCTCGACGCCGGTGTTCGCCACCCGCACCACAACACCGTCGAAGCCCGCGTCGTCGATGAGCAGGTTCGAGCCACCCGCGAGCAGCAGCACCGGGATGCGGGCCGCGTCCAGGGCGCGCACGGTCGCGATCAGCGCCTCGGTGCTACCGCATTCGGCCAGCAGCGCGGGCCCGCCGACGCGCAACGTCGTCAATTCGGACAATCGCACCGATTCGCGCACCACCGCCCCGGTCCCGGACAGGAGGTCACGCAGCTGATCGGAGGACACCACCCGTGTTGTTCGCACGTCTAGGACGGTAGCGTGTCGCGCATGGCTACACCTCTGGCGTACACCGCTCGCTACACCCATCCGGTCGAAGCGGTGCGCGCGGCGTTCTCCGACGAGCAGTACTGGAAGGCCCGGATCGAAGAGGTCGGCGGCCCCGGCGCCCGCATCGATTCCTTCAGCGCCGACGGCGACCGGGTCCGCGTGCAGATGGTGCAGGCGATCCCCGCCGAGCAGCTGCCGCCCGCCATCACCGCGGTCCGCCCCGGCGACCTGGTCATCCCGCGCGTGGAGACCTACCAGGGCACCTCCGGCACCGTGGAGGCCCACGTCGACGGCGCGCCCGCCAAGGTCGTCGCCACCGCCACCCTGGCCGCCGACGGCACCGGTTCCACCGCCACCGTCACCGGCACCATCGAGGTGAAGATCCCGCTCTTCGGCGGCAAGATCGAGGCCGCCATCTCCGAGCACCTGCTGGAGCTGCTGAACAACGAGGCCGCTTTCACCGAACAGTGGCTCGCCACGCACTGAGCGGTAACGTGTCCGGCTATGGCACGTCGACTGGACTACTCCGCCCGCTATCCGCTGCACACCACCGAAGAGCTGTACGCGGCACTGCGGAGCAGGGATTACTGGGAAGCGCGCGTCGCCGAGATGCGTAAGTACGCACCGCACAACGAGGTGGTCAGCCACGAGGTGAGCGAGGACGGCATCGACGTCGTGCTCGCGCACACCCTGCCGCGGGAGATGCTGCCCGAGATCGCCCAGACGGTGATGCGCAAGGACATGGTCATCACCCGCAAGGAGAGCTGGGGCCCGTTCGAGCACGAGGAGACCGAGGGCAGGTTCTCCGCGTCGATCCCGGCGGGCCCGGGCAGCCTCAACGGCACCATCCGCCTGTTCCCCACCGAGACCGGCGCCACCATGCGCTTCTCCCCCACCGCCAAGGTGTTCATCCCCATGGTCGGCCCGCGCCTCGAGCAGCTCATGCTGGTGAACCTGGTCGACCTGTTCCGCGCCGAACAGGAGGAGACCTCGCGCTGGCTGGCCGCGCAGGCCCCCGAGACGGCGAACAACCCGTAGATACCGTCCGCCCGTGACAGACCCCCGCTCCCGCCGGAAGATCCTGCCCCCGGTCGGCACGATCACCCGCGGGACCACCGGGGTCAACCGGCTGCGCCGCTGCGACCGCTGGCTGGTCAACGACGAACTCGTCACCACCCGCCTGCGTGACGCCCCCGACCCGCTGGTGGTCGACCTCGGCTACGGCGCCGCCCCCTGGACGACCTTCGAACTGGCCGCGCGGCTGCGAACCGTCCGCCCCGATCTGCGCGTGGTCGGGCTCGAGATCGACCCGGCCCGCGTCGTGCCGGGTCGCGACGGCGTGCGTTTCGCCCGTGGCGGCTTCGAACTGGCCGGGCTGCACCCGGTGCTGGTGCGCGCGTTCAATGTGCTGCGCCAGTACCCCGAGGACGCGGTCCCCGACGCGTGGTCGCGCATCCAGGGCAATCTCGCCCCCGGCGGCCTGCTCGTCGACGGCACCTGCGACGAGCTCGGCCGCCGCAGCGCCTGGGTGCTGCTGGACCGGCACCGCCCGCTCTCGCTCACCCTGGCCTGGGACCCGTTCACCGTCGAACGCCCCTCCGATATCGCCGAGCGCCTCCCGAAAGTCCTGATCCACCGCAATATTCCGGGCGAACGGGTGCACACCCTGCTCACCGCCGCCGACCAGTCCTGGGAGCGCGCCGCCGCGCTGGCCCCCTACGGCCCGCGCGTGCGCTGGCGCGAGACCGCGCGGATGTTGCGCGCCAACGGTTTCCCCGTGCGCGCCTACCGGCGCCGGATGCGTGACTGTGTGCTGTCGGTGCCGTGGTCGACGGTCGCGCCGAACGGCTGGTCAGACCCCGGCTAGGGCCCGCCGCACCCGCGCCGCCGCCCGGGGCGCCAGAAGCTGCCCGCCCCAGCGGATCTCGTCGGTGTCGCAGCGGTGGATGGCGACCGCGTCGGCGACCACCTCGTCCAGGGCGCGCTGGGAGATCTCGGTCTCGGCCAGGTCCAGTACCGTGCGCACCGGCGTGGTCACCAGGAAGGCCCCCGCCGACTCGATGTCCGGATCGGCCAGCCTGCGCCGGGTGAGCACCAGCCGTGGCGTCACCGGCGGCCGCCCCGCCGACACCGACAGATGCAGGAACCGCGGCTGCAACCTGCCGAGCCCGTGCAACTCCGCCGCGCTCTGATACGACACCGCCGCGGCCCCGTCGAACCAGGCCGCCCACATCGCGTACTCGTCGAGCGGACCGGCCCGCCACTGCGTCAGCCGCATCATGCCGACCCCGGCCCTGGTCACCGACCCGTCGCCCAGTGCCGCCCTGACCTGGAGTTCACATCCGGTCCGCAGCACCTGACGGGTGGTGAAGAAGCCCGCGTGGCGCCCCGCCAGGCGCCGTAGCACCCGCCACCGATGTTCCGCCGTCCCCGTCAGCCGGCGCCGACCCTCGCCAGTCATGGATCCAGGCTACGCCGCGCGGAGTGCGCCAGGTCACACTTTGCTGTGAGGGCTTTCACTGCGTCCTCAGAGCGGGCACAGAATCTCGAGGAAGAATCCGATGGCATGAGCACACAGACGCCCCAACGTCCCAAGATCGGTCGGCGCACGCTGGTGATCGCGGTCGCCGTGGTCGCCGTGCTGCTCGTGGCGGCCATCGCGGGCACCGAAGCCTATGCCCGCCACCAGGTCTCGCGCTGCATCAGCAGCTCGTTCGAGCAGCAGATGGGGTCGAGCATCGACGTGGGCTTCGGCCCGAAACCGATGCTGCTGACCTATCTCGACGGCAAGGTCGGCTCGGTGACCATCGACAGCGAGGACAACAAGTTCGGTCCCGCCGTCGGCATGGTCGTGCACGCCGAGTTCGAAGACATCGAGCTGGACAAGAACAACGGCGGCGGCACCATCGGCAGCTCACAGGCCGAGGTCACCTGGGACAACGACGGCATCCGCCAGACCCTCGGTGGCATGGTCAGCGGCGTGTCGTCCTCGGCGCGCGACAAGACCATCACCCTCGACGTGCTCGGCGGCCTGGCCCAGCTCCAGGTGGTGCCCTCGGTGCGCGACGGCAATGTCACGGTCGAGACCAAGTCCGCGCAGCTGCTCGGCATCGGCCTGCCCACCGACCTGGTGCAGGGCATCGTCGAGACGTTCACCCAGAGCCTGCAGAGCTACCCGCTGGGCTTGCGGGCCAAGGACCTCCAGGTCACCGACGACGGCATCATCGTGCACCTCGAAGGCGGCCGCACCACCCTGGAATCGACCAGCAATGGCACCGATCAGGCCCAGTTCACCTGCTGACCCGGGCTCAGTCCGGGAAGCCCGCCAGCACCGCCGCCGACTGCGACAGTCCGAGCCGGGTGGCGCCCGCCGCGATCAGCGCGGCCGCGTCCTCGGCGGTGCGGATGCCGCCGCTGGCCTTGACGCCCAGCTTCGCTCCGACGGTCTCGGCCATCAGCCGCACCGCGTGCGCACTCGCCCCGCCCGCCGGATGGAACCCGGTGGAGGTCTTCACGAAATCGGCACCGCCCCGCTCGGCGGCCCGGCACGCGCCCACGATCGCCTCGTCGCTCAACGCCGCCGACTCGATGATCACCTTGAGCACCGCCCGGTCGCCGATCGCCTCGCGCACGGTGATCACATCGGCCAGCACGGCGTTGAAATCACCGGCCACCGCGGCACCCACATCGATCACCATGTCGACCTCCGCCGCGCCCTGATCCACCGCCAGCCGGGCTTCAGCCCCCTTGACCAGCGAGTGGTGTTTGCCGGACGGGAAACCGGCCACCGTCGCCACGACCAGCCCCGGCGCCCGCACCGGCAGCATCGAGGGCGACACGCAGATCGCGTACACCCCCAGCGCCCGCGCGTCCTCGATCAGCGCGCTCACCTGCGCGGGTGTGGCCTGCGGCGCGAGCAGCGTGTGGTCGATCATCGCGGCCACGTCGGCCCGGGTCGGTGGCGTCGAGACGGTCATGAAAACGAGTCTGGCACATCGGCGAATACCGAAACTTCATTGCGCGCCGGTACCCAGGTCGGGAAGACTTACACTTGGCGGTTCCGTCGACCGCCACCGACTGATTTCGGCCCGCCTCCCACCTCTGGACTGACCGGAGGGTGCGACGAAGGAGTACCCGCAGGGAGGGAAGAGGTGGGAGTTAAGGGCCGAAATCCGCGGCGCCAGCCGCAATGTTACGGAGGCGACAGTGCTCATCCGCCGTGAGATACCCATCGATGCTCCGGCCATAGCCGAGATCCATCGGGGCGCGTTCGCCGCGCACTACGCCGAGGACCCGGCCGTCACCGAGCCACCCGAGGTGGCCCTGGTCGAGGCGCTACGGGCCGACGAGTCGTGGATGCCCACGCTCTCGCTGGTGGCCCTGGAGAACGACACCGTCGTCGGGCACATCCTGCTCACCCGCGCCGGAATCGGGCCGTTCCCGGTGCTCGCGCTGGGCCCGCTCGGCGTCGACCCCGACCGGCACAAGACCGGGATCGGCTCGGCCCTGATGCACGCCGCGCTGGGGGCGGCCGACGCGATGGACGAACCGGTCGTCGGCCTGGTCGGCGACCCGGTCTACTACTCGCGGTTCGGTTTCGTGCCCGGCGCCCGGCTCGGCATCGTGCCCGACGAGGCCGAATGGGCCGAGTACTTCCAGGTGCGCCCGCTCACCGCCTACGACCCGGCCGTCAGCGGCGAATTCCGCTACCCGGCGCCGTTCTACGCGCTCTGAGCCCTCACTCGAAGACCACCGTGCGCCTGCCGTGCACGAGCACCCGGCCCTCGAGGTGCCAGCGCAGGCCGCGGGCCAGCACCACCCGCTCGATGTCGCGGCCCTGACGCACCATGTCGCGCACGTCGTCGGCGTGGTCGACGCGGATCACGTCCTGCTCCAGGATCGGGCCCGCGTCCAGTTCGGCGGTGACGTAGTGGCAGGTCGCGCCGATGAGCTTCACGCCGCGCGCGTAGGCCTGGTGATAGGGCCGCGCGCCGACGAACGAGGGCAGGAAGCTGTGGTGGATGTTGATCGCCCGCCCGGCCCAGTGCTCGCACAGCGCGGCGGGCAGCACCTGCATGAAGCGGGCCAGCACCACCGCGTGCGGATCGTGGCCGTCGACGAGTTCGCGGACCTGTTCGAAGGCGGGGCCGCGCTCGGCCGGGTCCTTCGGGAACGGCACGTAATGGAACTTCACGCCGTGCGCCTCGGTCATCCCGGCCAGGTCGGGGTGGTTGCCGATGACGGCCTCGATGGTGGCGGGCAGCTCACCGGCGGCGGCGCGGCCGAGCAGGTCGTGCAGGCAGTGCCCGTCCTTGCTCACCAGCAGCACCACCCGGCGCGGAGCACCGGAGTCGTGCAGCTGCCAGTCGGTCTCGGGGCCGAACTCGGCGGCCACCTCGGCGAAGCGGGCGCGCAGTTCGTCGATGCCGAAGGGCACGGTCGCGGCCTTGACCGCCTGGCGGGTGAAGAACCAGCCGGTGTCCCCGTCGGAGTGGTAACCGGCCTCCACGATCGAGCCGCCGAATTCGGCGATGAACGAGGAGATCCTGGCGATGATGCCCGGCCGGTCCGGGCAGCCAAGGGTCAGCACGAACCGGCGATCATCCGAGGTCAGGGGGGCAGAACTCATGCCCACAGTCTCGCAGGCGGTCAGGCCAGGGCGCGCACGGGCTCACGGACCGAGGCCAGGACGGTGGCCAGCTCGGCGTTGAACAGGTCGTAGCGCTCGACATTGCCCAGATGCCCGGTGGGCAGCACCTTGTGCCCGGCCAGGTTGCCCGCGGCGGCCAGCAGTTCGGCCAGGCGCTGGGCGTGCAGGGGCGGGGTGAGGTCGTCGCGGTCGCCCGCCAGCACGGTGGTGGGCACCGCGAGGTTGCGGGCGTCGTCGCCCAGGTGCAGGGCGGCCAGCACCAGCCCCCAGCGCGAGCGCGCCATCATCGGACAGCCGCGCACCACCGACAGCGCGTAGTCCAGCGTCGGACGCGGGGTGTCGAGAGTCATCACCTGCCGGGCGAAGATCCAGCGCACCGGCTTGATCGGCGGGAACACCACCGGCGTGCCGAGGATGAGCCTGCCCAGCCATGTCGGCGTCGGCATGGCGCGGCCACGCAGCAGGCGCAGCGGCTTGTTCAGCCCGGGGACCATGGTGGAGACCTCGACCAGCGAGTGCGCGCCGGTATTGGTGAGCAGCACCGCGGCGGCGCGCTCGGTGACCTTCTCGGGGTAGCGACCGGCCCAGGAGATCAGCGTCATGCCGCCCATGCTGTGGCCGACGAGCACCGCGCGCTGACCGGGCAGCAGGGTCGCCTCGAGGACGTCCTCGAGGTCGTCGGCCAGCAGGGCCGGGCTCGGCTTGGCGTAACCGTTGGTGGATTCGCCGTGGCCGCGCTGGTCGTAGGCGATGACGCGGTACTCGCCGGCGAAGGCGTTGATCTGGGCGTTCCAGTACTCGATCGAGCAGGTCCAGCCGTGGGCGAACACGATGACCGGCGCGTCGACGGGGCCGTAGGCGTGTACCCGCAACCGGGCGCCGTCGGCGGTGACCACGGTCGTCACCTCGGGGGTGGCCCGGGGTGGGTCGAAGGCGGCGACCCCGTGGGTCCGGGTCCGCAGATCAGCCCGGTGGGCCGCCAAGGTGGTCTTGATCGTGGCGGACGCCGTATCGACCAGATTCACCAGAGCCGTCGGCAACGTTGCACGCATCGGCACACTCCTTCGTGTTACTGCTAGATACAGTAACACCGCGTACCACTGAAACGCGAGAGTCGCGCGCGAGTTCCTACCAGCGCGGGCCGCGCTGGACCTCGTCCACCTTCGGCCGCACATCGGCCAGATAGATGCCGGTGGCGATGATCGCGATGAACGAGGTGAGCATGAATCCACCCACCCCGAGCAGCAGGAAGATCAACGCGCCCGCCAGGATGGCCAGCCAGATCGGCTTGGTCAGCTTGTCCACCGCCGTGAACGCCTCCGCGCGCTGCCGCACGGCATGGATCAGGGCGAAAATCGTCGCGCCGAATGCGGCCAGCCACAGGACCAGCAGGATCACCGACGTCAATCCATGCACCATGTTCACACCCCCATCATACGAACAGCGGCCCCGCACACCAGGAGTGTGCGGGGCCGCCGAATCAGCGCGTCCGAGGCCCTGACGGGCCGTGGACGACTAGATCTTCTTGGGCGCGGCCTTCTTGGCGGGGGCCTTCTTGGCCGGCGCCTTCTTGGCGGCGGGCGCCTTGGTGACCGGGGCGGCGACGGCCTCGGTGGTCACGTCGACGACCTCGGCGTCGACGACGGCCGCGGCCTTCGCGACAGCGGTCTCGGCCTTGGCCACGGCGTTCTCGGCCTCGACCTTGCCACGGCCCAGCAGGTCGTTGACCTTGGCCAGCGCGTCCTCGGCACGCGCGGAGGCGTCCTTGTAGAGGGTCTCGACACGGCCGATCTGCTCGTCGACGGCCTGGTTGGCGCGCAGCCGGTCGACGGTCTCCTCACCGCGCACGGCGAGGTCGGCGTAGATGTCGAGCGCCTGGCGGTAGTACTGCTCGGCGAGCTTGCGCAGCTCCTCCGGGGTGAACTTCTCGCGCAGCTCGGCGAGGTCCTCCGGCAGCTCCGAGGGCAGGCCCGACAGGCGCTCACGGATGGTCTCGAACTGGGCCTGCACATCGGCGGGCACGTTGGCGAAGCGCTCACGGGCCTCGTCGACGCGAGCCTGCACATCGGTGGTGGCGACCCGCTCGCGGACGTCGGCGACGACGTCGTTCACGGCGGTGTAGATCGCGTCACCGGCACCGACGGTGGCGAACAGGGGCTTGGTCACGGTAGCGGTCTTCTCGGTCATCAGTCTTCGTTCTCCTGGCGTGGCGGAGTGTCAGTTGTCGTGAACGAAACGTCGCTGTCCCGTTCGTTCCCCCCTGAGCCGGTTTCATCCCCGTTTTCCCGGCGAAACGACTCATAGATTTCCAGCAACACCTGTTTCTGCCGTTCGGTCACCGAAGTGTCCGCCAGCAGGGCGTCCCTGACCGGGCTGTGCGGGCGCTGCTCGAGATATCCGGCCCGCACGTACAACACCTCCGAAGAGACCCGCAGTGCCTTGGCGATCTGCGCGAGTACTTCGGCGGAGGGATTGCGCAATCCGCGTTCGATCTGGCTCAGGTACGGATTGCTCACCCCTGCCAGGGCGGCGAGCTGACGCAGGGACACCTGCGCGGCTTCGCGCTGGGACCTGATGAAACCTCCGATATCTTGCGCCGCGTGCGCTACGCGGCCCTCGGGCTGGTCTGCCATCACTCACCTTCTGGCGTTGTGTCTTCAATACTAGGACAGGGTGCTAGCTATTGCAAGCACTTGTGTTAGCACAGGTTCCGTTAACGGTTCTCTCAGCCGAACATCAGCTGCGAGATCGTGTAGATGGCCAGACCCGCGAGCGAGCCGACGACCGTGCCGTTGATCCTGATGAACTGCAGATCCCGGCCGACCTGCAGTTCGATCTTCCGGCTCGCCTCGTCGGCGTCCCAGCGCGCGACCGTGTCGGTCACCAGCGTGGTGATCTCGGCGGAGTAGTTACCGACCAGATAGCGCGCGCCGCGGTCGATCCAGCCGTCCACCTTGCCGCGCATCGCCGGGTCGTCGCGCAAGCGCTCACCGAGCTGCTGCACATTTTCGGCCACCTTGCGGCGCAGCGTGGAATCGGGGTCCTCGGCCGATTCCAGGATCAGCCGCTTGGCCGCGCGCCAGGTGGCCTCGGCCATGCCGGTGATCTGCTCGCGGCCCATGATCTCGGCCTTGACCTTCTCCGCCTTGGCGATCATGGCCTCGTCGTGCTGCAGATCGTCGGCGAATTCCTGCAGGAAGCGGGTGGCCGCGCGGCGCAGTTCGTGCTCCGGGTCCGAGCGCACCTTCCAGGTGAACTCGACCAGTTCCCGGTAGATCCGCTCGGCCAGCAGCGTGTTGACGAACTTCGGCGCCCACTGCGGCGCGTCGCGCAGCACGATCCGGTCGATCGTCTCCTGCGAACCCAGCGCCCACTGGTGCGCGCGCTCGGCCAGCAGGTCGATCAGCGGCAGCTGCCGGTTGTCGGCGATGAGTTCGGACAGCACCCGCCCGATCGGCGGGCCCCACAGCGGCTCGGCGATCCGCTTGACGATGGTGTTGTCGATGATCTGCTCGACGTCCTCGTCGCGCAGCACGCCAACCACCGCGGTCAGGATGGTCGCGCTCTCCTGCGCCACCCGCGCGGCGTGGCCCGGATCGGCCATCCACCGGCCCACCCGCAGCGAGATCTGGGCCGAGTCCAGCCGCGCCGACACCACGTCGGGAGCCAGGAAGTTCGTGCCGACGAACGAACCCAGGCTCTCGCCGAGCTGGTCCTTCTTCTTGCGGATGATCGCGGTGTGCGGGATCGGCAGGCCCAACGGGTGCTTGAACAGCGCGGTCACCGCGAACCAGTCGGCCAGCGCGCCGACCATGCCCGCCTCCGAGGCGGCGCGCACATAGCCCACCCACTCGCCACCGCCGCCGCGCGATTCGATCCAGCGACACAGCAGGTACACCACGCTTGCCACCACCAGGAAGCCGGTGGCCAGCGCTTTCATCTTGAAGAGGTCACGTCGTTTGCCCGCTTCGTCGGTCATGAGCGCGAAACCCGCGGGTGGCGGCGCGGGCTCGGTGCGCGGCGCGAGCACCGCCGTGGTGCCGGGAGCTTTCTCCATAGCCACCATTCTGCTGTGCGCGCGCCCGCCGCGCCGCCGCCCACCCGCGTGGCGCGGCCCACGAACCGAGCGAACCGCGCGGTTCGAATAACGCGCGGGTACCGACCGCAGTGTGGTAAATGCCCCAACGTGGCCCAAACGAGCGACGCCCCACACGAGCGGGCATAAGCTGTATCCCGAGAGAGGCCACATCGATCACAAGGGGGCTGTTCTGTCCACCGAAGACCTTGTCGAGATCGGCGAGCCCACCGGCCGGGCCGCCGTGCGCGGCGGCGGCGTCGACGGCCGCAAACGGCGGTGGCGTCAGCACAAGATCGACCGCCGCGAAGAGCTCGTCGACGGCACGCTCAACGCCATCCGCGTCCGCGGCAGCCAGGCGGGCATGGACGAGATCGCCACCGAGATCGGCGTGTCCAAGACCGTCCTGTACCGCTACTTCGCGGACAAGAACGACCTGGTGCACGCCACCATGCAGCGCTTCATCGAGACCACGCTGCTGCCACGTATCTACGGCGCGATCAACCTCGACGCCGACGAGTACCAGCTGGTGCGCGCCGCGATGACCGAGTACGTCGGCACCGTCGACGACGACCCCGAGGTCTACCGGTTCATCATGAGCAACACCGCGGGCGACAAGTCCTCGCTCGCCGAATTCGAACGCCTCTTCGCCGAGGTCGTCACCGCCGTGCTCATCGACCGGGCCGGTGCCAAGGGTGTGCGCACCGACGGCGCGATGCTGTGGTCCTACGTGCTCGTCGGCGGCATCCAGCTGGCCACGCACTGGTGGACCACCACCGAGAAGGCCATGCCGCGCCAAGACGTCATCGACTACCTGACGATGATGGCGTGGAGCGCCATCGAGGGCGTGGCCAAGGCGGGCGGCTCGCCCGAGGTCTTCACCGCACAGACGCACGAACTCCCCGAGATCCCGCCCGCGACGTCCTGACCGGCGGTTTCCGGCCTTCCCGGGAGGGGGGCTCGACATCGCCGCGCGGTTGGTTACGCTGAACCGAGCGGGGCGCTGTGGCTTGCGTCACCGCAGGCGGCCGTGTGCCGTCATGCGCGTCGGCACCAACGGAGGTACCTCGATGGCGAAGAACGTGCCGACATCCCGGCTGGCCCGCGGGACGAAGCTGGGGGCGGTAGCGGCGAGTTCGGTCATCCGTTCCAAGAAGACCCGGCTCTCGATGCGGGGCAGGTCGGAGGCGGTGCGCGCCCGGATGGCCGAGGAGTCGATGATCCGCACCACCGAACAGGTGGTCATGGTGCTCGGCACCATGAAGGGCGTGGCCATGAAGCTGGGCCAGATGATGTCGGTCCTGGACCTGGATCTGGTGCCCGAGGACCATCGCGAGCGCTTCCAGCAGCGGCTGGCGGTGCTGCGCAATGCCGCGCCGACGGTGTCGTTCGAGTCGATGCGCGAGGTGATCGAGCAGGACTTCGGCCGCCCGCTGGCCGAGCTGTTCGCCGATTTCGATCCGGAGCCGATCGCGGCCGCCTCGATCGGGCAGGTCTACAAGGCCCGCCTGCACGACGGACGCAGTGTCGCGGTGAAGGTGCAGTACCCCGGCGTCGACATCGCGGTGCGCGCCGACCTGAAGAACCTCACCATGTTCCGCCGGGTACTGGCCTCGGCGATGCCGTGGATCACCCCGGCCGTGCTCGACGAGCTGAAACTCAACATGGAGGCCGAGCTCGACTACCGGGCCGAGGCCGCGACCCAGTCCGAGATCGCCACCCTCTACCGGGGGCACCCGTTCATCGTGGTGCCCGACGCGGTGCCGGAGCTGTCCACCACGCGCGTGCTGGTCAGCGAGTTCATCGAGGGCACCGGCTTCGAGGACATCGCGAAGATGCCCGCCGCCGCGCGCGACCGCGTCGGCGAGATCATCTACCGGTTCTACGTGGGCTCGCTGTTCACCTTCAACGAGTTCTGCGGCGACCCGCATCCGGGCAATGTGCTGCTGGCCGCCGACGGCCGCGTCGCCTTCCTGGACTTCGGCCTGTTCAACCGGATGGACCCCAAGCTGGTCCACTTCGAGAAGCTGTGTCTGCGCGCGGCCGCCGAGGAACGTGCCGAGGACCTGCGCCAGCTCATGATCGACCGCGGCGTGATCGACTCGCCCGAGGAGATCGGCGCCGAGGAGTGTCTCGAGTACGTGCTCGCCGCCTCCGAATGGTGTCTGGTCGACGAGACCCTCACCATCACCCCCGAGCTGGCCAGCGGCGCGTTCCTGCTCGCCGTCGACCCGCGTGCCAGCGAGTTCACCGGCATGAAGCAGCAGAACCTGCCGCCCGAGCACCTGTTCTCCCGCCGCGCCGACTTCCTCACCTTCGGCATGCTCGGCCAGCTCGACTGCACCGCCAACTGGCATTCGATCGCCAGGGAATGGCTCTACGACGAACCGCCGGTCACCGAGCTGGGCCGGGCCCATCACGAGTGGCTCGCCGCCCGCCCGCAGAAACCGGCCAAGAAGCCCCGCAAGGCCACCACCCGATGAAAGGCAGCTCCATGCCGCAGTCCCGTGAGTTCGACCTGATCCTGTTCGGCGCGACCGGATTCGTCGGCAAACTCACCGCCGAATACCTGCTCACCGCCGCACCGGCCGGGGCGAAGATCGCGCTGGCCGGGCGCTCGGCGGGCAAGCTGGCCGCCACCCGCGCCGATCTGGGACCGGCCGCCGCGCACTGGGACCTGGTGGTCGCCGATTCCAGCGACCCGGCCTCGCTGGCCGCGATGGCCGAACGCACCACCGTGGTGGTCACCACGGTCGGCCCGTACCTGCGCTACGGCCTCCCGCTGCTGGGCGCGTGCGCCGCCGCGGGCACCCACTACGCCGACCTCACCGGCGAGCCGCTGTTCATCCACGACGCCATCGAGCAGTTCGAGCAGACGGCCGTCGAATCCGGCGCCAAGATCGTCAATTCCTGTGGTTACGACTCGATTCCGTCGGATCTGAGCGTCTACGAGATCTACCGCGCCACCGTCGCGGACGACACCGGCGAACTCGAGGACACCACCCTGGTCGCCTCCCTCAAGGGCGGCATGAGCGGCGGCACCATCGATTCCGGCCGCGCCATGATGGAAGACGTCGCCGCCGACTCGAGCCGCGGCAAGATCCTGGCCCACCCGTACTCGCTGAGCCCGGACCGCAGCATGGAACCCGACGTGGGCCGCCAGTCCGACCAGGCCCTGACGCGCGCCGAGAACATCGACCCGAGCCTGGACGGCTGGGTCACCACCTTCATCATGGCCTCGCACAACACCAAGGTCGTGCGCCGCACCAACGGCCTGCTGGGCTGGGCCTACGGCAAGCAGTTCCGCTACCGCGAGGTGATGAATGCGGGCAACTCCCCCGCCGCGCCGCTGGTCGCGGCCGGGATCGCGGGTGGCATCGTAGCCGGGATGGCCTCGGGCGCGGTGCTGTCGCGGGTGTCGCTGGGCCGCAAGCTGCTCGACCGGATCCTGCCCAAGCCCGGCACCGGTCCCAGCGAGCAGGCCCGCCGCAGCGGCTGGTTCACCATGAAGACCTTCGCCCGCACCAGCTCCGGCGCCAAGTACCAGGCCACTTTCTCCGGCACCGGCGACCCCGGTTACCAGGCCACCGCCGTGCTGCTCGGCCAGAGCGGCCTGTGCCTGGCCTTCGACCAGCTGCCCGAACGCGCCGGCGTGCTCACCCCGGCCTCGGCCATGGGCGAGGCGCTCACCGCGCGACTGCGCGAGGCAGGCATGACCATCGAGGTCACCCGCCAGTGAATCTCGCCCGCAGGACCATGAACGCCCCGGCGCTGGCGGCGGTCTACGAACACGCGTGGCGACCCGCGCTGTTCTACCTCGCCAGCGGCCGCACCACCGGCAGCGACCGGCGCGACGCCGTCAGCGCGCTGCGCATCGACGGCACCGCGCACAAGGTGCTCGACCTCGCCTGCGGCCCGGGCAATTTCACCCGCCACCTCAGCGAGCACCTCACCGGTGACGGCTATGTCACCGGCCTGGACTACTCCGAGCCGATGCTGGCCAAGGCCGCCGTCGACAACGCGGGCCCGCGCGTCGGCTATGTCCGCGGTGACGCGCGCACCCTGCCCTTCGCCGACGGCACCTTCGACGCCGTCTGCTGCTTCGGCGCCCTCTATCTCATCCCCGACCCGATCGCCGCCACCCGCGAGATGATCCGCGTGCTGGCCCCCGGCGGCCGCATCGCCATCACCACCAGCTTCCGCGAGGACAATCTCTTCGGCACCGCCACCACCCTGGCCGCGAGCGTCGGCGGCCTGCGCCTGTTCGACCGGCAGACCTTCCCCCGCCTGTTCGCCGAGTCCGGCCTCACCGAGATCGACCAGCACGTCCACCGCTTCATGCAGTACGTCGAGGCCACGAAGCCGGGCTAGACCAGGCTCAGCCAGTAATCCTGGAACTTCAGGAACACCAGCAGCAGGACCACGGCGTAGAACACCACGACCAGGGTCCAGCGCCATTCGGCGAGGATGCGCATCGGGCCGCGTGAGCGCGACCAGGCTTCCTGGGTGGTGACCGCGAACAGGATCGGGGTCGCCGCCCAGACCACCATGCAGTACGGGCACAGCGCGTTGATCCGGTACAGGCTCTGGAAGATCAGCCAGCAGATCCCGGCCACGCCGAGCACGGTGCCCAGCCACAGCCCGCCCCAGATCCAGCGCGGGAAACCGACCCCGACCACGGACAGCACCCCGAGGGTGACCACCACCGAGAAGCCGACCACGCCGATCAGCGGGTTCGGGAACCCGAACACCGCGGCCTGGTCGGTCTTCATCACCGAGCCGCACGAGAGCACCGAGTTGATGCTGCACGAGGTGACGTAGTCGGGGTCGACGAACAGCTTGAACCGCTCGACGGTGAGCGCGAACGACGCCAGCCAGCCCGCCAGCCCGGCGATCAGCAGCAGCCAGGCGGCACGGGCGGGGGCGGTGATCATTTCGCGGCGTCAGCGATCACGGCGGCCAGGCCGTTCTCGGTGAAGATCGCGTCGGTCTGGTTCAGCTCGCCGTTGATGAACACCGACGGCGTGGACTTCACCCCGCTGGTGAGCGTGGCCTGGGTGACCTGCTGGATATAGTCGGCGTACGGCTTGCCCTCGATGCACTCGGCCACGGCCGGATCGGTGTAGCCGACCTCGGTGGCGATCTCGATCAGCTCGTCGTCGGAATGGCCCGCGCCGCCCTCGGGCGTCTGCTTCTCGAACATCGTCTGCAACCAGGTCTGGTACTTGCTCGGGTCCGACTTGGCCACGCAGAACGAGGCATTGGCCGCGCGCGAGGAGTACTGGTTGGTGGAGGCCTTGTCGAGGAACGAGATGATCTGGTACTCGACGACCGCGGTGCCGTCGGCGGTGGCCTGGGCCAGCGCGGCGCCGTTGGCGGCCTCGAACTCCTTGCACGCCGGGCACTGCAGGTCGGCCACGACGCGCACCTTCACCGGGGCGTCCGGATTGCCGATGCGCACCGTGCCGGTATCGGTGACCGAACCACCGGTGGCCGGGAGCTGGGCCATCGAACTGGACGCGGTGTCGGAGTCGGAGTCCGAGCGGTTGACCGCGATCCCGATGCCGATGGCCGCGATCAACGCGACCAGGACCGCGGCGACACCGATCTGGATCGCCACCTTGCGCCGCTTGTCGGCTGCCTCGGCCGCTGCCAGCGGGTTCTTGCCGGTGCTCACGTCGTCACACGCCTTTCGTTCGGTGTCACCCCCGTCGGGGACATCATGCGGGCCGAACCTGAGATTTTCCGAAAAGTCCGGATCAGGATTCGTCGAGCCTGCGCAGCTGCTCGGCGACGTCGAAATCGGCGGGCGGCCAGTCCAGATCGAGGCCGGTCAGCGCGTCGATCAGCAGCTCGGTGACGGCCAGTCGCGCATACCACTTGTGGTCGGCGGGCAGCACGTACCAGGGCGCGTAGTCGGTGTTCGTGCGTGCCAGCAGGTCCTGATACGCCTTCTGGTATTCCGGCCAGTAGGCGCGTTCGGAGATGTCGGAGGGATTGAACTTCCAGTACTTGTCGGGCCGTTCCAGCCGCTGCCGCAGCCTGCGCTTCTGTTCGTCGAGCGAGACGAACATGGCCACCTTCACGATGACGGTCCCCATCGCGGCGACCTCCTTCTCGAAGGCGTTGATCAGCTCGTAGCGCGGTTCCCATTCCGACTGCGGCACCAGCTCGTGCACCCGCACCACCAGCACGTCCTCGTAATGCGAACGGTCGAACACCCCGAGCTGCCCGTGCGCGGGCAGCCGCTTGCGGATACGCCACAGGAAATCGTGCTGCGACTCTTCCGAGGTCGGCACACCGAAGGAGGCATGATCCACCCCCTGCGGATCAACCGATCCGATCACATGCCGAACGATCCCGCCCTTCCCCGCGGTATCCATCCCCTGCAACACCAGCAGCACACTGCGATTCCCCCCGGTCCGCCCATGCGCGAACAGCTTCTCCTGCAACTCCGAAAGCACCTGCCCCCGCTCACCGAGCAGTTCCTTCCCCAGTCGCTTGTCACCGGTGAACCCAGGCGTCGCCGAAGTATCGAGATCGGCCACATTCTGCCCATCGGCCCGCAACGCGGCCACAACAGGCTCATCCCAATGTTTCACCATTTCCCATGCCTACCACTACTCCCCCCGATTGCCGGCCAAGCTCGACGCAATCGTTGCCTGCCGTCCAGCCGGACGCGGTCAGTTGGGGGTGCCGGTGGCGAGGACGACTTCTACCGTGCGGGTGGTGCCGTCGGGGGCGGTGATCTCGAGGCGGACCAGGTCGGCGGGTTTGCGGATGTTGATGGCGGCGCTGAGGGCCTTGGCGGTGGTGACGGTGGTGCCGTCGACGGCGGTGATCACGTCACCGTCGGTGATGCCTGCCTGACGGGCGGGCTGGCCGTAGAACGCCCAGGTCACGCGGGCTCCGGCGGTGGGGTGGGCGTCGACGATCTGGACGCCGAGGGTGGCGGTGGGGCCGATGTGGACGGTGTCGGTGGGGATGCCCGAGCGGATCTGGTCGACGATCCGCAGGGCGGTGTCGATCGGCACCGCGTAGCCGTTGGCTGGTCTGCTCTCCAGCTCGGCGGGCGTGCGCTCACCGGAGGCCGCGGTGATCACCCCGACGACCGCGCCGGTCCCGTCGGCCAGCGCGCCACCGGACTGCCCGCCGACCACCGGCGCGGCGATCTCCACCATCCCGCGCAGCGATTTGCGGGACATGTCCGCGGAGTTCATCGCCACGATGGCCGCGTCCAGGTCGGTGATCGGCCCCGCGACCGCAGTGGGTTCGCCGCCGTCGCCGCCCGCGTCGCCGATGGCCAGCACGTCCTGGCGGATGCGCAGGTCGGCGGAGGTGCCCAGCCGCGCGGCGGTGAGCCCGGAGGCACCGGCCAGCGACAGCAGCGCGATATCGGCCGAGGAGTCGTAGCCGAGCACGGTGGCCTCGTAGACCAGCCCGTTGCCGATATCGGTCACCTTCAACTGCTCGGCGCCCTTGATCACATGGTGGCTGGTGAGGATCTGCCCGTCCTCGGTGAGCACGATGCCCGAACCCGCCGCGGCGATCCCCAGCGGTGACGCGTCGACCTCGATATTGACCAGCGCGGGCTGCATCTGCCCGGCCACCAGCACCGGGTCCAGCGGAACCGGCGGCGGGGCCTGGGCGATGGCGGCCACCTCGCCGACCGGGCCCGAACCGGGAAGCGTCAGCTCACCGCGGAATCCGAGAAACGCGGCGACCCCGAACACGGCGACGACCAGCATCGCCAGCACCCGTCCACTTCGCACGTGCGTGTCCTCTCTCGCGAGCCGACTCCTCCATTGTTACCCGCGATTCCCCGCGCGCCGGTCTCGATCCGGATGCGGTGGCTTGGCAAACGACACATGCGCCGGTAGGCATAGGGACATGAGCAAAGCAGCTGCCTACGCCCTGCCGTCCGCCGATGGCTCCTTCGAGAAGGTCACCATCGAACGCCGTGACCTCGGCCCCGACGACGTGCTGATCGACATCAAATTCGTGGGCATCTGCCACTCCGACATCCACACCGCCCGCGACGAGTGGGGCGGCACCCGATACCCGTGCGTCCCCGGCCACGAGATCGCGGGCATCGTCGCCGCGGTGGGCTCGTCGGTGCGCAAGTACCAGGTGGGCGACCGGGTCGGCGTCGGCTGCCTGGTGAACTCGTGCGGCAAGTGCGAGCCCTGCCTGGCCGGTGAGGAGCAGTACTGCGCCCGCGGCGCGAGCTGGACCTACAACTCCCCGGTCCCGGAGGAGACCCAGCCCGGCGGCTACACCCTCGGCGGCTACGCCACCCAGATCGTGGTCACCGAGAACTTCGTCGTCGCGATCCCCGAGGGCATCGACCTCGATGTCGCCGCGCCGCTGCTGTGCGCGGGCATCACCCTGTACTCCCCGCTCAAGCACTGGAACGCGGGACCGGGCAAGAAGGTCGCGATCATCGGTATGGGCGGGCTCGGGCACGTCGGGGTGAAGATCGCGGCCGCGCTGGGCGCCGAGGTCACCGTGCTCAGCCAGTCGCTGCGCAAGCGCGACGACGGCCTGCGCATGGGCGCCACCCACTACTACGCGACCAGCGACAAGGAGACCTTCCGTCAGCTGCGCAACAGCTTCGACCTGATCATCAACACCGTCTCCGCCGACCTGCCCATCGACAACTACCTGCGCCTGCTCGCCCTCGACGGCAGCCTGGTCATCCTCGGCCTGCCCGAGAACCCGATGACGGTGCACGGCCGCAACCTCGCCGCCTACCGCCGCTCCCTGGCCGGTTCCATGATCGGCGGCATCGCCCAGACCCAGGAGATGCTGAACTTCTGCGCCTCCCACGGCATCGGCGCCGACATCGAACTCATCTCCGCCGACGAGATCGACTCCGCCTACGACCGCGTCATCGCCTCCGATGTCCAGTACCGCTTCGTGATCGACGCTGCGTCTATTTGAGCGCTGGCGCGCTCGAGTTCGCGCCCCTTGGGCGGTCCCGTCGATCAGGCACCGTGGCTTGCTCCTTCGTCGCGTACGCCACGGCACCTGATCGACGGGACGGGCGCGAACCGCCGACTTCGTCGGCGATCCCTCCTCG